>DOUP01000066.1 GCA_003520545.1 Maritimibacter sp.
CAGGTAGATCGACAAGATCGCGAGTGCCGGAAACACGAATAGCCAAGGGCGGATGGCATTCGCCCGGTTGATGTTGCGCCCGGCATTGGGCCCTTTTGCCGGAAGCATCCGATCAAGCAGAAGATTTGAGAAATAGAAATAGGCGACACACCCAAACACACCGATAATGATCGTCGCCACCGCAATGATTGCTTGTTGCATGTCTCCCCCTTCCAACCGAAGCGCTGATCATTCGGTTAGGATAAATCGCCCCGGCGAACGCGCCGCCGGGGTCAGTTTGTTCTGGTCCGGGTTACTTGATCGAGTCCCAAGTGGACTGGATGGACGCTGCAACTTCTGCCGCGTCTTTGCCGCCTGCATAGTCCACCATGCCGGTCCAGAAGCTGCCCGCGCCGATGGCACCCGGCATCAGGTCGGAGCCGTCAAAGCGGAACGTCGTGGCGTTCAGAAGGATTTCACCCTGCGCACGCAGCGTATCCGACGCATAGGCTTCGGTGTTCGCGCCGGTGTGCGGAGAGAGGAAGCCACCCTGCGACATCATGATCTCATTCGCGAAGGCGGTTTGCAGGAAGTCCAGAAGACCCCGGGTCGCTTCAGAGTCGTCCGTGATCCCGATCAGCGTCCCTGCCCCGAGAACCGGCGTACCCAGATCTTTCTCGGCGTAGGCCGGGAAGTAGAAGAAGTCGGCGTCCGTGCCCACTTCGGTGCCTTCCGGGAAATAGGACGGAATGAAAGACGCCTGGCGGTGCATCATGCACTGCGGCGGTGCGTCGAACAGGCCCTTGGGCGAGTCGCGGAAATCGACGGAAGCCACAGCCTCGGCCCCGCCGGAAACGCGGTCACCTTCAAGGAACCAGCCGAATTCTTCGATCGCGCCGATCACGGCCGGATCGTTGAACGGAATCTCGTTGGTCACCCATTGGTCATAGACCGATGGGTCCTGCGTGCGCAGCATCAGGTCTTCGACCCAGTCGGTCGCGGGCCAGCCCGTCGCGCCACCGGAACCCAGCCCGATGCACCACGGCGTCTCGCCGTCTTCGACCATCTGTTCCGTGAGCGCCTTCAGCTCTTCCATGGTTTCCGGCACCTCGTATCCGAAATCCTCGAAGTTCTCCGGAATGTACCAGACCAGCGACTTCACGTTGGCGTTGAAGAAGAAACCATAGAGGTTCTCTTCGCCGTTCTCGTTGGCATAGGTGCCGAGATCGACCCAGCTTTGGCCGGCGGCATAGTTGCTGGCAATGAATTCTGCCGTGTCGTCTTCGAGCGGCGCGAGGAACCCGCGTTCCGCCATGTTCGCGGCGAGACCTGGCTGCGGGAAGACCGCAAGGTTCGGCGCGGACCCTGCTTCGGCGTCGATCACGATCTGCTGCTCCATCGAATCGGAGCCGACGTAGGACACCTTGGCGCCCGTGGCTTCGGCGAAGAACGCCAGGAGACGTTGGAAATTTTCCTGCTCGCCCGCCAGCCACGGACCGAGGATGGTCACGTCCTGGCCAGAATAGTCATGCTCGGCGGCGAAAGCCTCCAGCCCGTCCCAGTCGAAGGGGCCTTCGCCCTTTGTAAACATGCCGCCCTCGTGCGAAGCGGCCTGCGCCATGCCCGCGACAAGCGCAAGGGTCGCAGCGGATGCTGTGAGTTTGAAATTCATGAAAACCTCCCGAAGTATTTTGGCGTGCCATCCGGCACAGATCGCCCTTTTTGCGCGGCCGGACCTAAATGCTCCAAACCGCTTTGGATGCCTGAACCTTGCGTATCGCCCGAGGAGAGTCAATTCATGATTCCATAACTGCACGCTGAAAGAGCACTGTATTGGTAGGATTGCAGGTTTTTGCATCGACGCTTTGACGAAGCCGCCCCTCCTCCCTATGGTGCCCATGATTCAAACCGGTTTGGAACTCATGACACTCAAGGAACTCGCCGAACACCTGGGCCTGTCGCCCACGACGGTCAGCCGCGCGCTGAACGGGTTTCCGGAGGTGTCCGAAGCCACCCGCAAGAAGGTCCAGGCCGCAGCCGACACCTACGGTTACCGCCCGAATTACCGCGCACGGTCCCTGGCAACCGGGCGCGCCATGGCCATCGGCCACGTGATTCCCATGGCCTCCGAACATGAGATGATGAACCCGGTGTTTACCGATTTCATCGCGGGAGCTGGCGAGGTCTATGCCAAGAACGGCTACGACATGCTGATTTCGATCGTACCCGACCAGCACCAGGAGCAGGCCTACCAGGACTTCAAATCCAAAGGGTCGGTCGACGGAATCATCGTCCACGCGCCGCGTGCGGGCGACCGGCGCATCCATATGCTGAACGAGGTCGGCATTCCCTTCGTGGTGCACGGCCGCGCCTCGGATGCGCACGAGCCCTATAACTGGGTCGATATGGACAACAAGCGGGCGTTTCACCGCGCCACCGATTTCCTCCTCGATCTCGGCCATCGCCGCATCGCGCTTATCAACGGGCTTGAGGATATGGATTTTGCCATCCGCCGTCGCGCCGGTGTTAAAGAAGCACTTGAGGGTCGCGGGATAACGCCTGACGAAAGCTTGTTTTTCTCCAACGAGATGACAGAGTTCAATGGCTACGAGACGGGACGCAGGCTCCTTGCGATCCAGGACCCGCCGACCGCGTTCCTGGTCTCATCCATCATCCCGGCAATCGGGCTGCGCCGCGCGATCCGGGAAGCAGGATTGGACGTCGGGCGGGATGTGTCGATTATCATTCACGACGACGACCTGTCCTACCTGTCCAATGCCTCGGGCGGGCAAGAGCCGCAGTTCACGGCGACCAAGTCTTCGGTGCGCGACGCGGGGCGCAAGGCTGCGACCATGCTGCTCGACATCATCGAGAGCGGCGACACGGCGCCCCGCACCGCGCTTATGGAAGCAAATCTCATCTTGGGCCGCTCCACCGGACCGGCGCCGAACAGGACCACCACATGACACTTGAGCACAAGCGAACCGACTTCGCAGAGGATTTCCTCTTCGGGGTCTCCACCTCGGCCTACCAGATCGAAGGGCATTCCTTCGGGGGCGCGGGTCCGACCCACTGGGACACGTTCGCCGCCACCCCCGGAAACGTGGTGAACGCGGAAAACGGTGACGTGGCCTGCGATCACTATCATCGCTGGGCCGAAGACCTCGACCTTGTCGCCAAGGGGAATTTCGACGTCTACCGGTTCTCGGCCAGCTGGGCGCGGGTCATGCCCGACGGGCGCAAAGTGAACCCCGAGGGGTTGGATTACTACGACCGGCTGATCGACGGAATGCTGGAGCGCGGGATCAAACCCGCGCTGACACTGTATCACTGGGAGCTTCCCGCCGCGCTGTCGGACCTTGGCGGTTGGCGCAATCGTGAGATTGCCAGTTGGTTCGCGGACTATGCCGAAACGTTGATGGCCCGAATCGGAGACCGGGTCTGGTCGACCGCAACGATCAACGAATTCTGGTGTGTCAGCTGGCTCAGCCATTTCCTTGGCCACCATGCGCCGGGCCTCCGCGATGTCCGCGCAGCCGCGCGCGCGATACACCATGTTCTCCTGGCCCATGGCACCGCGACGCAGGCCCTTCGCGCGCAGGGCGTGGGCAATCTCGGCGCGGTGTTCAACCTCGAATACAGCCAACCCGCGGACGACAGCGCCGAGGCCCAGGCCGCAGCGGCGCGCTACGATGCGATCTACAACGAAGCGTTCCTTGGCCCGGTCTTCAAACGCGCCTATCCAGAGAGCCTCCTGGAGGGACTTGGTAACCATTTGCCGAACGGTTGGCAGAACGACATGGACGTGATTTCGGAGCCCGTGGATTGGGTCGGGATCAACTATTACACCCGCAAACTCATCGCGCAGGCCCCCGGCCCCTACCCGTCACTGACCGAGATCGACGGACCGCTTCCCAAGACGTACATGGGTTGGGAGATCTATCCCCAAGGCCTTGAGAGCTTCCTCAAACGGGTGGCCGAAAACTTCTCGGGGGATCTGCCGCTCTACGTGACCGAAAACGGGATGGCGGCCCCCGACCCGCTGGTCGACGGGGCTATCGACGACCAGGACCGCATCGCCTATTTCGATGCGCACCTCTCCTCCGTCCGGAACGCCATCGCCGCAGGTGTGCCCGTGAAGGGTTATTTCGCCTGGTCGCTTCTGGACAATTACGAGTGGGCCTTCGGTTACGACAAACGGTTCGGTCTGGTCCACGTGGATTTCGACAACCTTGAACGCACGCCGAAAGCATCTTACCACGCCTTCAGGGACTCCCTGTCCCGCGCCTGATCGACCTCACCGAAAGCCATGTCGCCGCCCATGCCGCACGCTCCAAACACCCTGTCTTTGATCGCCGACATCGGTGGCACCAATACGCGCGTCGCTTTGGCCGACGGAACGCGCCTGGTCGAGGGAAGCATCGCGCGCTTTCGAAACGCCGAGCATTCGGGACTGGGCCCCGTCCTTGCCAGCTACCTTGAAGACCACGATAACCCCGATTGCAAAGGCGCCTGCGTTGCCCTTGCGGGTCCGGTCCGGGATGGTATCGGAAAGATGACCAACCTGGATTGGACCATCGACCGCGAAACCATTGCCCATGCGACCAAAGCCGAGCACGCCGTCGTCATCAATGACCTTCAGGCGCAGGGCTATGCCATGGGCCATCTGCCCGAAACCGCGGTTCGATGCCTCAAACCTGGCGCGAAACCCTGGCCGGCGGCGAGCCTTCTGATGGTCGGGATCGGAACCGGTTTCAATATTGCGCCCGTGCATTTCGGCCCCGTGGATCACCTCGTCGTCCCTGCGGAAGCCGGGCACATGATGCTCCCGACACGCAGGCAGGAAGACCGGGCGCTCGCGGACTTCCTCGAAACCGAATTTGCCTTTCCCTCCGTCGAAGAGGCGCTGTCCGGGCGCGGCATTGCGCAGGTCGCGGCCTTCCACTCTGAACGGAATGGCAACGCCCGGCGCTGGACATCCGACCAGGTCATCGACGGCGCGCGGTCAGGTGATGAAACGGCTCTCGCCACGGTTCAACATGCGGTGCGGTTGCTGGGAGGTCTGGCCGGGGATCTCTCGCTCGGCCACCTTCCGATGGGCGGCCTGTTCCTCGTCGGCGGTCTGTCCCGCGCCTTGGCGCCCTGGATCGAAGGCCCGGATTTTGCCGAGGCCATGCACGACAAAGGACGGTTCGGCGATCTCGCGACCAGCGTGCCGGTGTGGCTCGTCGAAGACGATTACGCAGCGCTCATCGGCGGCGCCGTCCACTTGGCGAACCGGCTGTCCTGATCTGGTCCGGTCCGGTTCTCTGAACGCCTTTTTTTGTTTCTGAAGTAAGCCTATCTTAACGCGCCCTGTCGTATCCCGGTGTCCGAACACGACGGACCAAGGGGCCAAGATGATCAAGAAGCTGACCCAAGACGAGGCGCGCCAAGCATGAGCGCGTCCCTCACACTCCCCGCTAAACTCGATCTGCGCGCGGCGGCTCCATTGCGGGACGACCTCATCTCAGCCAGCGGTGGTGACCTCGTCCTGGACGCGCGGGACGTGCAGCACCTTGGCTCGCTCTCGTTGCAGGTTATCCGGTCGGCGGCAAGAACATGGTCAAGGGCCGGTCATGCCCTGACCCTGGCGAATGTCTCGTCCGAGACCGCCGACCAGCTCGCCTTGCTTGGTTTCACGCCGGACAGCGCGACAGCTTGGGAGCCGCATCCATGACCCTCAAAGTCCTCGCCGTAGATGACAGCCGAACGATGCGGGACATGGTGGCATTGGCCCTTGGCACCGAGGGGATCGACACGACAGTCGCCGAAGATGGTCTGCACGGGTTGGAGGTGCTGGACGAAATCGCGCCGCCCGACGCGATCATCACCGACATCAACATGCCCCGGATGGATGGGTTCGGCTTCATCGACGCGGTCCGCGCGCGCGAAGAATTCCGCTCGATCCCGATCCTTGTACTGACCACGGAAAGCGCCGCTGACATGAAGTCGCGCGCGCGGGCGGCTGGCGCCACCGGCTGGATCGTCAAACCCTTCGACCCGGCGAAACTCGTCAAAGCCCTCCGTATGGTAGCAGGATAAGCCCATGTCCGACCCGATGGCCGAAATCAAAGCATCGTTTTTCGTAGAATGCGAAGAGCTTCTCGAGTCGCTTCAAGACGGTCTCCAGGCAATTTACGACGGCGCGAATGACGACGAAACTGTCAACATCGTCTTCCGCGCGGTGCATTCGATCAAGGGCGGCGCGGGCGCGTTCGGCCTGGACGACCTCGTTGGATTTGCCCACAAACTGGAAACCGCGCTTGATCTCGTGCGCGCGCACGAGCTGGCCGTCACACCCGAGATCCTCAAGCTATTCTTCGTGTGCAGCGACGTGCTCGCTGACTTGGTCCGCGACAGCCGAGAGGGCATCCCGCACGATCCTGAGACGATTGCGCCAACCGTCGCGGAACTTGAAAAGATCGTCGGCAATCCGGATGAAAGCGAGGCCGAGGAAACCGTAGATTTCGAGGTCACGACGCTGTCATTGGACCTCATCGACGACGAAGATTCTGCCACCAGCGCCGAACCAGTGTGGGACATCGCCTTCGCACCGAAACCGATGCTATACGTCAACGGCAACGAACCGCAGTTTCTGTTTCGGGCACTCCGAGACCTCGGCGACCTCACCGTCACTTGTGATGACAGTGACGTTCCCGAGCTCGATGACCTGGACCCTGAGCATGGGCACCTGCGTTGGGACCTGCGGTTCATCTCGAACGAAAATGAAGCTTCTATCCGCGAAGCTTTCGAGTTTGTCGAAGACTTGTGCCAGCTTGAAATCCGGCAGACAGCAGCGGGCGCAAACCAGGACCTTCCCACCCTCCCTGACCTCGCGGATCTCGCCAGCCTTGAGGACGGCCCGGCGGACCAATCAACGGAACCTCCTGCTGCGTTCTCCGACCCATCCCAACCCGCGGCTGAAGATGCGCCGCTCCTTCCCACGCAATCCCCTGGAGCGTCCGAAACGCCCCCAGACGAGAGCGTGACTGCCTCGAAACCTGAACCAGCTAAAGAACCGAACCGCCGGGCACCATCGGCCGCCATTCCGAAAGCGACGGTCCGTGTCGACCTGGATCGGATTGACCGACTGGTGAATCTCGTGGGCGAAATCGTGATCAATCAGGCAATGTTGAGTCAAAGCGTGGAAGCCGCGGGCATTCCCCCGAATTCACCGGTGCGCACCGGGCTCGAAGAGTTTCAGCAACTGACGCGCGACATCCAGGAAAGCGTCATGATGATCCGCGCGCAGCCGGTCAAATCGCTCTTCCAACGCATGTCCCGCATTGTGCGAGAAGCGTCGTCGGCGATTGGCAAGGATGTCCGGCTTCGCACGGACGGCGAGAACACGGAAGTCGACAAGACCGTGATCGAACGGCTTGCCGATCCGTTGACGCATATGATCCGCAACGCCGTGGACCATGGCCTCGAACAAAACGACGCACGCGAGGCGGCTGGGAAACCACGGGAAGGTTGTGTTCGTCTCACGGCCGTGCACCGATCAGGGCGTGTCGTAATCGAAGTCCGCGACGACGGAGCGGGGATTAATCGGGACAAGGTCATGGCCAAAGCCATGGAGAAAGGGCTCATCCCGCCGGACAGCCAGTTATCGGATGGCGAGATCGACAACCTTCTGTTTCTCCCGGGTTTCTCGACCGCTGATGAGATCTCCAACTTGTCGGGACGGGGCGTTGGTATGGATGTGGTACGCAATGCGATCCAGTCTCTCGGCGGCCGAATTTCAATTCAGTCTGAGCCGGGTCAAGGAACCAAGTTTTCGATTTCCCTGCCCCTGACACTCGCGGTCCTCGACGGCATGGTGATACGGGTCGCGGGCGAAACCCTTGTCATTCCTCTCAACACCATTTTCGAAACACTCGCCGTTTCAAAAGAAGACCTACGATCGTTGGGTCCGTCGACCCACGTCATAAGTATTCGCGACACATTCGTTCCCTTGATCGATCTGGGGGCCGAGCTCGGGTACCGGGAACCCCTCGATGATTATGCCGGAGGCGTCGTGCTCCTGATCGGACAAGAAGACGGTCTCGCGGCGGCCGTGGTCGTAGACACGATCGAGGACCAGCGCCAAGTGGTCATCAAGGGCCTCCAGGAAAGCTACGGGCGCGTGCCCGGCATAGCGGCAGCGACGATCCTGGGCGACGGACAGATCGCTCTCATCCTGGATCCCGTAGACCTCATCTCGCAATCAAGCGGGCGGACAAGACCTTCGAAGACTGCAAGGGGTGCCGAAGCCACTTCGCTCATGGAAACAAATGGAGCCACGCAATGACGGAGCCAGAAACAGCCCAGAACCAATCGAAAGACGAGGCCGTGAAAGAATATCTTTCATTTCTCGTCGGCGGTCAGGACTATTGCGTCGACATCATGCAGGTTCGCGAGATTCGGGGCGGGACGAAAGCCACAACGCTACCGCACGCGCCGACGTACATGCGAGGTGTGATCAACCTCCGTGGAACCGTGCTCCCGATCATGGACCTCGCTTCCCGGTTGGAATTGAAGAACACCAAGGATGGCAACCGTAATGTCATTATCGTCGCGGCGATCGAAGACCGGATCGTCGGCCTTATGGTCGATGCCGTTTCCGATATTCTCGCGATCCCTGATGATGACTTGCAAGCCCCGCCTGACCTTCCGGCCGACCGGCAAAAGAGCTTCGTCAGCGCCCTGACGATCACGGACAACCGGATGATCAGGGTCCTCGATCTTACGACCATCCTCTCTTCCCAAAGAGAGGATGCCGCGTGACCGTTTTTCCACAGGACAAACCACATCCCCAGGGTGGGACGGGGGTCTTGGCGAGCTCCGACCTGACGATGGCGGCGTTTTCCCGCATCGCCCGAATAGCCCGGCGGGAGGCCGGCCTGTCCATAGCGGATAGCAAAACCGCAATGGTCAAGACGAGACTGTCTCGGAGACTGCGCGCATTACGGCTTCCCAGCTTCGAAGCCTACTGTGACCTGATCGAGGGAGACAATGCATCAAGCGAGTTGGGGTTTCTCATCTCGGCCCTGACAACAAACGTCTCCCAGTTCTTTCGGGAAAGCCACCACTTCGACCTTTTCACCTCCGACGTCATTCCCAAACTGGCCAAGATCAGTGGGACGACCAGTGTCGCACGGGTTTGGTCGGCGGGATGTTCAAACGGGCAAGAGCCTTATTCAATCGCCATGTGCCTGGCAGAATATGGATTGGGGTCACCCAATGTTCGGATCCTCGCCACCGATATTGACCCCGTCGTTATCGCCACCGCTCGGGAAGGGGTTTTCCCGGACCACATGCTCACGGGTCTCCCCGTCTCGAAACGAGAGGCGTTTTTTTCCCGAACACAGGCCGGTGATTGGCAAATCCAGAGATCAATTCGCGATATGGTTTCCTTCAACTGCTTGAATTTACTTGATACCTGGCCAATTCAGACGGAATTCGACGCAATTTTTTGTCGGAATGTCGTCATATATTTCGACAAGGAAACTCAGAGCTCGCTTTGGCAACGGTTTGCTTCGGTCATGAAGGCCGAAAGCTACTTGTTCTTGGGGCACAGCGAACGATTGGACGACGCGTCGGACCGGCTTTTCGAGAAAGTCGGTATCACTGCCTATCGCCGCACGACGCGATCTACGCCAAACCAACGAAAGGTGGGCTAATGTCTCTCCGTGATCAACTCCGGGTTATCGTGGTTGACGACATGTCAACCAGTCGCGGCCTCATCACCCAAGCCCTGGACGGGTTTGGTGTCAGACAAGTTGAGAGCGCTGCTGATGGTCAGACAGCACTCTCGAAAATCGCCAGCTGGCCAGTCCACTTGGTTATTTCCGACATGAACATGCCGGGAATGAATGGCTTGCAACTACTACATGCCTTGCGAAACGCGCCTCAGACGCGGAAAGTCGGCTTTTTGCTGATCACGGGCAAGGTCGAAAAACCAATAATTGAGACGGGCAAGAAACTCGGCATGAACAATTTCCTACCTAAACCCTTTCAACCCGATGATCTGCGTAAAGCAATCGAAGCTATTGTTGGCCGACTGTGACGGAGGGCGATGGCGAGCAGACCGGCATGCCCGAGAACGGTCAATTGTCGTTGTTCAGAATCCACAGGCAACTGGCAAATGAAATGCGACGTGCCGCAGACGACTGCCATGACCTGCAAATATTGACATCAAAGCTTCTTGAAAAACTTCATCATCCTGATCTGACCTCTGAATACCAAATGCTGCAAAACCTCGACCGTCTACACCAGACGCTGCGAGATCTTTCGCGCCTGTCGAAATCCGTGTCAGATCAAACGGCGGACCATCCCGTGTCTTCAGCGGGAGTATTGGCTGCTATCCATCTGACTTCTCTGCGGGATCGCATGTTCCCCGAGTTTTCATCTTACAGGGCCGATGAAAGCAGCGATGACTTGACCTTGTTTTGACTTTGCGTCGGATGGGACAGGGAATCCGCGGCAGTTTCAAACCGCAGCCTCGCCTACACTGACGGATGATGAGTGAAGCAACCCAAACCGCCAGCGCAAACATCTGGGGACAAAGGTAACGGGTTTTTTGCGGTCGGCTGTGCAGGCTGAAAACGAACCGGCAGGCTGGTTGCGGTTCAAATTCCCAAGGCCGAAACGAGACGTTCCGTCAAGGAAACACGGGAACAGAGCTCCACATGGTTCGGCATATGAGCGGATCCAGCTTCGTTTTGGAGACAGCCTCGAGCGCAACCGCCCGATTGATACCCTCGTCTGACCCGGCGAATAGCCAGTTTTTTCGTCCGATGCCAATCGGGCGCATCGCGTGTTCGGCGGGATTGTTGTCGATGCCGATCCGTCCGACTTCAAGGTCAAGCTCGAAGGAAAACCAGCGGAAAAGCCCATAGCGGAACGCTCTAGCGAGATCGCTTTTGCCGGCAAGGCCGTCAGTTGGGCCTCGGACCACAACCCAACGGGCTCCGATTCCAAACGGATGAAAGTTCAGTGGCAGGTCACACCTCCTGACGGCATCGGCCTGGGGGCAGGAGTGCTGTTGTCGCGCGGCTTGTCGAAGCTCGGACGGCTGACCAGAAATTTGCCGTTCAATATCACTGGGTCCCCCGATCCTATCGAGCGCCTCCCCTGCGATCTCGGACGCTGCGGTTTCCCAGGCATCGCTGAAGTCGCACCGAAGATGTGGCCAGCAGGCGGCCTCACTGAACTCGCGGCTGCGGTTCGCGCGCGGTTCATAAAGATCGCCGAAACCCGGGCAGACGACCGCCTGAAGGATGCCGCTACTGCTTTGCAGGTATTGCCGGGGATGCTCCCCTCTCCGATCCGGTGAGAAGCGATACTCCACGCCAAGCGGCGCAGTGCCGGCCCAGGGCCTCTGGTCCGAGATACAGGCCCAGACCGGGCCTTGTTTGCCCCCGTTCCCGAAGCCGCGGTCCCGACGGGACCGGTCCAGAACGCGGATCGGTGTGTCGTCGGCGTGCAGGATCGGCGCGGCCATGACCTCGGCCTTGGTCTATTCGGTGATCGGCTCGAGCACCTTCATGGCCCGACCGCAACAATCCGGCAGCGTGCTGTCAGGCACGTCCGCGCCCATCCGGCCGTATTTCTCGTTGAGGCGAAAGAGCGGCACATGGTCGTCGAACTTCGAGACCAGAACATGAGCCAGCAGACCCGGCCTGTCCATGCTTCCAGGGATAGGGCCGCTCGGGGCGGTCGACTGAACCATCTTCTCGCAACGGCGGAAAGACGTCTTCACCCGCGCGACTTGGATCACCTTCATCTGTGCCGCGACCATGTCGAGCACTCTCACATCCTCGCCGACCACGCGAAGGTCGCCACCGAAATCCGGGTCCAAAAGCCTTGAACCAACCAGCAGGGTATGCCTGGCTATAGTGCAGGATGAAGAGTTTCGCCTACCTGTGTCCCGACTTCGAACTTGCAACCAAGAGAATTAGAACAACTCCACATCATTATCCGCGCGCACCTTGCCGATCGCGACAGGGACATCTTGATCCACGAACTTAAGGCGTGCCCGCCCGGTCCCTGGCCAAAACTCAAGCCGACGTGCGCGAAATCCACCAAGGTCACCCCCAACCTGCGGAATTCCTTCACTCTCAAGGAATTGGCTTACGAAATGAGCATTCCGTTCACCCGCGTCCGACAACCCGCCGATCATTTTTGCACCCCCAAACAACTTGGCACGGAGGCCGCTTTTGTTGGCACCTAGCCGCTGCAATCCATTTATGAGGAGCTCCATCGCGTTCACGCCGTGTCCGAATGCATCTGCGGAACCTGACGTATTGTCGGAAAACAGGACATGGTTCATTCCGCCGATGCATCTTACGGGATCCCAAAGGCACGCAGACACGCAAGAACCGAGAAGGGTGGCGATAATGGCATCGTCCCCGCCATCGATCGCGAATTCCCCTTGGGAAATGACGGTCCGACCGGCACGTTTCTGAGCGACGGTCATTGGTTGGCCCTCGCCAAGGAACTGTCCCTGTCGGTCATGGCGCGATCCAGAACGCCTGCTGCAATGTCGTCAATTGCGAGAAGGCAATCCACCGCACCAAGTTCATGAGCCGCCCGTGGCATTCCGAAGACGACGCTTGTGGCTTCATCCTGCGCGAAGCATTGTGCGCCCGATGCGCGCAATTTCAGCATGGCCTCCGCTCCATCGCGCCCCATACCTGTCAGCATCACGGCAATGATCCGGGGCGCAACGGGAACGGCGCTTTCAAAAAGGACGCCCACTGACGGCCGGTGTCCATTCTGTTCCGGGCCTTTCACAAGACGGGCACGAGCGCCGTTTTCAATGGCAAGACCAAGGTGATAGTCTCCACCCGGCGCGATCAGGATACGACCTTCACGAAGGGGCTGGCCATCCGTTGCCAGGCGCACATCAGGAGCAATGGAAGAGTTCAAGCGAGCTGCGAAACTCGCCAGAAATTGTGGCGGCATATGTTGGGTGACCAACGTCGGGGGACAATTCTCGGGAAACTCGGAGAAAACCCGTTCGAGCGCTTCCACACCACCTGTCGAAGAGCCGATCAAGACGATCTTACCATCCTTCCCTGGCTTGGACGCTGTTTTGGCAACGGTTGCCGCACATCCTGACGACCTGTTCGGCACAAGCGGTTTCCTACCTACGGCGCAAACCAACTCGGCCAGGCGATCAATGGTGGCGCGTGCTTCTCCAAAACGCGGTTTTTCCACACATTCGACCGCGCCAAGCGAAAGAGCGCGCAAAGCAATGTCGCTCCCTTCCTGGGTGAGCGATGACAGCATCACAATTGGCATGGGGCGCAAACGCATGACCCGTTCCAGAAACTCCGATCCGCTCATGCCGGGCATTTCCACATCGAGCGTCACGACGTCGATAGCAGTCCGTTTGATCACATCCCTTGCTTCGGAGGCGGTCCCGGCTTCTGCCACCACCTTTATCCCCTTGTACGAGGCCAAGCCATTGCGGATGAGACGCCGCATCGTAACTGAATCGTCGACGATCAAAACGCGCACCTCCCGGTCCAGATCAGGTATTGAATCAGTCAAAACTCGTCCCAACCATCATCGTCATGCACGGGGTCCTGATTGACCGCGACTGCTGTGTTGATCGTTGAATGCGCTGCGGGTGCAGGCGTCGCCACTGAAAGCGCAGGTTTGGCTTCGACCGACGCCGACACGTGTGGACCATCAGAGGTCAAGCTTCCAACGTCGAACCGGCCCATGGTCGTGGCGAGCGTTTCGGCCTCGCGGGTCAAGGCATGGCTCGCGGCCGTGGTTTCTTCGAACATCGCGGCGTTTTGCTGGGTGACCTGGTCGAGTTGATTGACCGCCGCGTTGATCTCGGCAAGCCCGGAACTCTGCTCACGTGAACTCACGGCAATCTCCGAGACATGCCTGGAGATCTCCGACACGGTGTCCACAATGCCTTTCAAAGCGTCGCCAGCCTGACCGACGAGGTCAACGCCGCGTTTGACCTGCCCGTCGGAGGAGGCGATCAACGCGTTGATTTCCCGGGCTGCGTCGGAGGACCGCTGGGCGAGCGCGCGGACCTCGGAGGCCACGACGGCAAAACCCCGCCCCGCTTCGCCGGCCCGCGCAGCTTCCACGCCGGCGTTGAGCGCCAGGAGGTTCGTCTGAAAGGCGATGTCGTCGATCACGCCGGTGATCTTCGAAATCTGGATCGAGCTCTCCTCTATTTCCCCCATGGCCGACACGGCTTCACGGACGACATCCCCGGACGCTTCGGCATTCGCCCGCGCCTTGTCGACAATTTCGTTGGCATGGCTCGCGCCATCCGCGGCGGACCGAACGGAACTGGTCAACTCATCGAGCGCCCCGGCGGTTTCCTCCAGCGTGGCCGCCTGTTTCTCGGTCCGCGCCGAAAGATCGTCGGCGGCATTGGAAATCTCGGCCGCTTCACCGGTGATCAGGTCCGCGTTCTCGATCACGCCCCGCATCGCTTCCAGCAGCTTGTCCGCCGCGAGATTGAAGTCGGTGCGAAGCTGCTCGTAATCCTCCGAGAACCGTTCCTCGATCCGCATCGTCAGGTTCCCCTCCGCAAGGCTTTCCAGCCCCCGCCGCAGACCATCCACGACCTTGTCCTGGGCTGCTTTCTGGGCGGCTTTCTGGTCCTCGGCGCGGGCAATACTCTTTTGGAGTTCTGTCACATCGTTGCCGATCAGGATGGTGCGGAGCAGTTTCCCCTTGGTGTCTTGAACCGGGGTGAAGCCACCCTCGATGATCACTTGATCGCCGTCCTTCTTGAGCAAGTTGAAGCGCCCGTAGACAGAGTTCCCGGCCCGCAAACGATCGAAGACCGATCCTCGCTCCACCTCGACTTCCTCGTCGAAGTGGAAGATATCTTCACTGGATCGTGCCGTAAGATCAGCGAGCGTGTCGTCCAACGCCATCAGGAAGTGCTCGTTTGCGTCGAGCATTCGTCCGTCAATCGCGAACTCAGCTTTCAGTTGGTTGTTCTCGATCGCCGTTAAGATCGCTTCATTCATGTATTCCTTGGTCTGGTCGGACCATTCCACCACATAGCCAACCAAACTCCCGGCGTCGTCGTTCACTGAATTGATCGTCAACCGAAAACGACCGTCTCCGACGGAGATATGCGCGTCATAGGGCAGCGAGGCGGGATCGTTCAGGATGCCACGGACATGTTCCGCCATCGGGCCGGGGTGAAACCAGTCAAGCGACCGCCCCACCACCTTGTTGGGATCGAACCCCTCGGTGACTTTGCTAAATTCATCTTTGTAGCGCTCCAGGATATCCAGCACCGAAGCATTCGCCGTCGTGATAGTCAGAGTTTTGTCCGTTAGCATGATCGCTGCGGAAGAATTGTTGAACGCGATGCCGCGGAACTGGTTTTCGAGAGCCATCTCGGCCCCGGCTTGCAGCCGCTTCTGCAACCCGGCGATCGCTTTTCCGATATCTCCGAGTTCGTCGCCCCGTTTTTCCGTCGCAACCTCGGACTCGTAGTCATGATCGGCCACGCGGCGCAGAATTCCGGCGGTCTGGACCATCGGTTTGGTGATCCAGGCGCGCAAGACAAGAACCATGATCGCGATGCCGATCAGGACGCTGACCGCGGCCACCACCACGACCATGGCCTGCGTTCGCATGGCTTCACGCACGATCGGCGCGGTGGTCCAAGCCGTCACAAGCGCCCCGACGGGTGCGTCCTTTCCGAGATAGCGCACCGGTATCGCAATGGTAAGACCATTCGCTGAGCTTACGTTCGTGCCAACCTGGATCGCCTCGCGCCCGAGAGCGATCATGTCGGCTTCCAGGTTGGGCGCCGTTCCTTCGCTGACAAGAAGGTCGCCATCGGCATTCAACGCGACACCTTGAAGCGTCGCCGCATCCTCTTGCGTGGTGAGCCCGCTAATGTCGGCCCGAAGAGCCTCCGTGTCCGCGAACGCAACCGCACCGGCCAGCGTGTGCGCCTCCAACTCGGAAATCTCCTCCGCCGAATGTTTCAGTACCTCGGTCAAATGGGTCACGGTCGAATTGGTATAAAGAACCGAAAGGACCGTCGTCAGCGCGGCGGTCATCACGAAAATAATCCCGGTGAGTTTGAGGAAGATCGAGTTCAGTCGAACGCGCCTGGAGGGCGTAGCTGTATCAGTCTTTGTCATATTGAATGTCTTTCCTTGGAACATCTCTCCGGGACCGACGCGCGCTTATTGAAGCGCCGCCGCGTCGATACCAACGGTCATGGCGCCGATCACTTCCCCCGTGTCTGGGTCTGCGATCGCGAAGGAGGCCTGTGCCTGATAGGTCTGGGTCGACTCGTCTTTTTCGATTTCAGAGAAATGCCGCCCTTCCGGACCGACGCCGAAGGTCGCGTTGAACTTGTCCTCGTCGCCCTGCCAGTAATCCGAGGTCGCGCCCGATGCAGCGACGTTAAGCCCCCGATTGTCCATGATGAATGCCTCTGTGATCGCTCCATTCTGCGCGGCAACCTGCTCCCGCAAGAAAGCAGAGGTCGCGTTGTCGACGACCGAAGAAACCGTCGGCATGTCGGTGCTTCCGATCTCGGCACGCCAGGTCGCGTCCAGGGCGTCGATGTCGTCCTGGGTCAATCCGGCGTGTTCGGCATTCTGAGCCTTGATCGCGTCGATCACGGGCGGGCTCAGCGCCCAGCCCATGACGTTGTCGTCGACAAAGGCGTCAAGTGCCGCGGCGGCATCTATCGCAAGAACGGGCGTGGCGAGGCCAAGGGCCAGGACGGAGGCGAAAAGGGGCTTCATGGCAGTACTCCTGATGGTGGGACACATCCTGAGCGGACGGTCGTCATGGATGCAGTTCTGCCGATGAACCCTAAGGGCACTCCCTTTCCGCGCAGTTAATGCCGGTCCGGGAACAGGGGGTTAGATCGAAAAAACGTCCTGGGCACGAGGCCGGGCCGTGGTTGACCGGCCATATCTCGTTGATCTGGAGGCAATCAGGACTGTGTGCGCACCGGCAAGGACCGAAAGACCGGCAAAGAAAAAGGCCGCCCAGAAGGACGGCCCAATTCGAATTCGTTGTGCGTTGATCTTAACGCTTGGAGAACTGGAAGCTGCGGCGAGCCTTGCGGCGACCGTATTTCTTCCGTTCCACCACGCGGCTGTCGCGCGTCAGGAAGCCAGCGGCTTTCAGCGCCGGACGCAGGGACGGCTCATAAAGCTGCAAGGCTTTCGAAATGCCGTGCTTGACGGCGCCAGCCTGACCCGAGAGACCACCGCCGGAAACGGTTGCCATCACGTCGAACTCGCCTTCGACACCAGCAACGGTGAAGGGCTGAGCCAGGATCATCTGAAGCACCGGGCGCGCGAAATACTTGTTCATTTCACGACCGTTCACGGTGACCTTGCCGGAGCCCGGCTTGATCCACACGCGGGCAACGGCGTCTTTACGCTTGCCGGTGGCATAGGCGCGCCCCAGTTCGTCACGAACCGGCTCACGATTGATGGTTTCTTCGATGGCAGGCGCTTCGCCCGTGCCTTCGACAACCGCGTTCAGCTCATCGAGCGATTTAACTTCTTCAGCCATGATCAGCCCTCACGCGTGTTTTTCTTGTTCATGGATTTGACGTCCAGCACTTCGGGCTTCTGAGCCTCGTGACCGTGCTCGGCGCCTGCGTAGACCCGCAGGTTCGTCATCTGCTGGCGGCTCAGGCGGTTGCCCGGCAGCATCCGCTTGACGGCCTGCATGACGATACGCTCGGGATGCGCACCTTCAAGGATCTGGCCAGCAGTGCGGGACTTGATGCCGCCCGGATACCCGGTGTGCCAGTAGTGGATCTTGTCCGTGCGTTTCTTGCCGGTCATCTGGACCTTGTCCGCGTTGATCACGATGACATTGTCACCGCAATCCATGTTCGGCGTGAAGGACGGCTTGTGCTTGCCACGCAGACGCATGGCGACGATCGAGGCGAGACGGCCCAGCACGACGCCTTCGGCATCGATGATGATCCATTTCTTCTCGATATCTGCAGGGGTTGCAGAAAAGGTTTTCATGGTGTTCGGCCCTTAATGGGTTTCGGATGGCGCGGTTCTAATGGTTTTACGCGGCCAGTCAAGCGCATAAGGTAAGGGAAAATCGCGCCAAAACAACGCCTTATGTTTTCGGTATTATTTTACCCCACACATTCGGGCGCTTTAGGCACGCGCGCCCTGCCCCAGCCCCAAAATCGCGCGTGCATCTTGCGATTGGCTCAGGACAGAATGGAAGTCGACGATGCGCCGTTTCGACTGGTCCGACCCGGTCGCCGTAAGCAGCCGCCCCAGGTCGCCACCCAGATCGAAGCTTCTTTCCTGCATCGCCCGGATGGCCAGAACATATTCCGCCTTGCGCGGCGTTCTTACCGATCCGGAGCGGACAAAGGACAACAGCGCGCGCTCGTCGGCCAGCTCCAGAACCTGCGGGACGACCGATTGCTGCGCATGACGCGAAAACCGTTCCAGCATCATCCCGTCGATCTCAGGCTCCTTGAAGTCCAGTGACCCAATGCGCCGACCCGGCGACACGGCCGACGACCGGGTCACGCCGTGGGTTTGCCATGGCCGGTAGTCACGACCCTGCCCAAGTGCCACAAGCCGTTCGACGGGTTCCCAGACCACATGGGCGATCGGGACGACGCGGACCCGATTGGCCCGCAATTGGATCTGAAGTCCGACCCCGCCCAGCATATCCTCGTTCATCCGCCACACAGCCAGATTGCGCCGCAGCCGGGACATCCCGAGCGCGACCATTTGGCCCGTGCAGGCTTCGAGAACCGCTTTTGTATGTTCTTTCATCGATTTGTGGATCGTTCCTGGCCCAAGGTCATTCTAGACCTGAAACGTCCCGATGGGTCAGAAAAACACTGTTTTCGAGCAATTACCCGCCGGTTTGTCCCGTCCAGGTGGACAATGCGCCCCCTTGGGCCGGCACGTTGTGGGATCCGGGACGCGTTTGTCCTCTGGGAGAAGCCAAACACCCGCGCCCCAAGCGAATCCCCCGTCATTCGGGACGACAGATTTCTCCGGCCACGATGGCGCGCAACGTGCGGAAAGTCAGGCCAAGCACGACCACCGCCAACAACGCCAGCACCACCATGCCGATCGTCTGGTGCATCATGGAGCCTTCGATCCGTGCGAACAGGAGCGACGCGATAGACAGCGCGGCCAGCGGGAACGAGAGCGCCCACCAACTCAGGGCAAAGGGCATACGGGCGAGGCGCGGCACCTGGGCGACAACGAGCGCTCCGAACAGGTAGGCTATCGAGATCAGCGCGCGTGCAAAGCCGTCAACCACCCCGTTCATCCCGACATAAGCCACGAAGGCGACCGAGGGCGGTGCAATCAGGATCACCATGGTGGGAAACAACCGCGCCGGAATCGGATCGTGGAAGATCAGCCGGTTCATCACCAGCGTCAGAAGCACGCCCCAGAACATGAGACCCACCGAGAAGAACAGCCACGAGGTCTCGATATATCCCATCCGCGCTCCGGCGACCGGAACGATCACGTTGCCAACCGCCGGGATGAACCAGGCGGGCGTCAGATGGCCCACCTCAAAAGACCGATGGCTGAGCCAGCCCGTGACGACGGCAATGGTCAGCACGCCCTGCCCGACCGTCGCGATGGTCCAGACCCACTCGGCGACGAAGGCGTAGTTGCTCTGCATCGCGGTGGCGAGCAAGAGGAGCGAAATCGTAATGGTCGGGAAAAACGCCAGTTTGACGGGATGGTTCCACTCTTCGATGACCGCCTGCGGATAGCGCAGGATCTTGGCGAAGTAGATCGCCGCCACCACGGCCAGGACCGACACCGAGACCCAGAACATCGCCGAGGCAAGTGCTTCGGCCCAGGCAACGACGGTTCGGGCAGAATGAAGCGCAAGCGTGCCGCCGAGAAGCCCCATGACAACGGCGAAAAACGTGACGGGAAAGTGCTCCAGTCGGCTGAAGCCTGTCTCTTCGGTCTGTGTGTCCGTCATCCGCCCCTCCAAAGCCGTTGATCCATCCTGCCTCCTTGCTATCGCCGCTGCAATGTTCCGGGTCAACGAGGCTTATTGTCCGGGCGGGATGGAATAGGTCATGGAGGCGCGGGCGACCGGCCGGTCGTCTCCTTCGGAGAAAATCAGCACGTCGCCGACGGCGAGCACTTTGCCGAGCTTGAGCAAGCGGGTCTCAGAACGCAGATTCGCGCCCGATGTCGGTTTGCGCATGAAATCCATCGAGATATTGGTGGTCACCGCCAGCGCCTTGGGCCCGATCATCGCAAGCGTCGCGAGATAGACCGACACGTCCGCGAGGGCGAACATCGTCGGGCCGGACACCGTGCCGCCCGGTCGAAGATGCTTGTCATCCACGTTCAAACGAATGGTGGCGTGCATCGGGGCAACGTCCAGAACCTCGAAATCATCCGAGACCTGCGGGAACTGCTCGTTCATGAAAGCGTTCAGCTCGTCCAGCGTCATTTTGAGCTGCATCTTTATCCTCCCTGATTTGACCTCTATCGTTTGCCCAAGACATGAAGGAGGACAAGATGTCGGAGCTTCTGATCCGCGAGGACGCGGCGTCAATCACCACGTTGACCATGAATAACCCGGGCGCACTCAATGCGCTGTCAGACGATATGCTGGCGGCCTTGAAACGGACCTTTACCGATCTGATGCAGGACACCGGCACCAAGGCGGTTGTTCTCAAGGGGGAGGGAAAAGCCTTCTGCGCCGGACACGATCTCAAGGAAATGCAGGCCGGGCGTCAGGCCGAGGATGGGGGCGCGGCCTACTTCCAAGACCTTTTCTCCCGCTGCGGCGAGGTCATGCAGTTGATCCCGAAGCTCCCGATGCCGGTGATCGCGCAGGTCCATGGTATCGCGACCGCGGCGGGCTGCCAGTTGGTCGCCTCCTGCGACATGGCCGTGGCGGCCGAAGGCACGCGCTTTGGCGTCAACGGGGTGAACATCGGCCTCTTTTGCTCGACCCCGATGGTGGCGCTCAGCCGCAACGTGCCGCGCAAACAGGCGTTCGAGATGCTGACCACCGGCGAATTCATCGACGCCACCCGCGCCCGAGATATCGGGTTGGTGAACCGCGTGGTCGCGCCTGACGCGTTGGGCGATGAAACCCGGTCGCTCGCCAAGACCGTGGCCAGCAAGCTCGCCTCTGCCGTGCGGATCGGGAAGGAAGCCTTCTACGAGCAGGTCCAGATGCCGCTGGACGCGGCCTATGACTATACCGGACAGGTCATGGCGGCGAACATGATGAACGCTGACACCTCCGAAGGTATTCAGGCCTTCATCGAGAAGAGACCCCCCAGTTGGTCAAACGAAGAGGGCTGACCTACGCCACGAACCGACAGCCCAACAGATCGCTTTCCTTCGCGCCACCGCCCGCGTAGCCTCGGGACAGGCGAATGACGGGGGAAAACGATGCGCGCGGTTGAAGTTCAGATCACCTTTCCCAGCGAGGACCTGGCCGAAGCGACCGGGGCGGCGTTGGTCGATATCCGGCTCGCCGCCTGTGGCCAAGTCACGCCGATCACTTCGGTCTACCGTTGGAAAGGGACAATTGAGAAAGGCACGGAATGGCTTTTGACATTGAAGACCGTTGAGGATTGCGTGCATGGCATCGAAACCCATGTGCGCGACAGCCATCCCTACGATGTCCCACAGATCACCGCCCTTCCCGTGATCGGTGGTTCGAAAGACTACATCGACTGGATTGTCGAAAGCGTGGAGGCCTGATGCCCTACCTGATCCTTTTCCTCGCCGTCGCCTTTGAGACCATCGGCACCACCGCCTTGCAAGCCAGTCAGCAGTTCACGCGCCTGGTTCCCTCCCTCGTGGTCGTCGTCGCCTACGGCGTTTCCTTCGCATTGCTCGGCTGGGCGCTCAAGTTCCTGCCGGTCGGCGTGGCTTATGCCATCTGGTCGGGCCTCGGAATCGTCCTGATCGCTGTCATCGCGTTCCTGGTCTTTGGCCAGAAACTGGACATCGCGGCGCTGGGCGGCATGGGGATGATCCTGGCCGGCATTCTCGTCATCCACCTGTTCTCCAACACGACGACGCATTGACGAGGACCACAGGACGCGGCACGATAGGTCATGACGTCTGACCCAACAGCATCGCCGCCCCCCGAGCCGCACTATTCGCTCTTCGAAGACCTGCAAGGTATCCTGATCGCCTCGGCACAGGCCGCGCTGGGCATTCACCTGCTGCGCACGGCCGGGCTCATGACCGGCGGCACCGCAGGCTTGGCGCTCATCATCGCCTATGCCTTCGACTGGAATTTCTCGGTGGTGTTCTTCACCATCAACATCCCGTTCTTCGCCATCGCTTTCGCGGCGCGCGGGTTTATCTTCCTCGTGAAATCCATCGCCACCGTGACCGTGGTTTCGATCCTTGCCGAAGCGATCAAGCCGCTCTTCGTGATCGACAGCATCCATCCGGGCGCCGCCGCGATCCTGTTCGGGGTCTCCGCCGGTGTCGGTCTTCTGGGTCTGTTTCGCCATTCCGGATCGCTGGGCGGCGTGTCGATCATCGCGCTGATCCTGCAAGACAAGTTCGGCTTCAAGGCAGGCTACACGCAGCTTATTCACGACGGCATCCTGTTTGCACTGGCCTTCGCCGTCCTCCCTTTCGACCGGGTGATCTGGTCCCTTCTGGGGGCCGTGCTGCTCAACCTCGTTATCGCCTTCAACCACCGGCGCGATTGGTACATCGTCACCTGAGCGAACAACGCACCCGCAACGCAACGGCACGTTTGACAGCGGCGGTATCTCTCTGCCCCATGGGAGCGGAGGACCGCATGACACAGTTTGAAACGATCGAGACCAACGGGATCACCCTCAACGTGGCCGTGGCCGGGGAAGGACCGCTCGTCCTGCTTGTCCACGGGTTTCCCGAAAGCTGGTACAGCTGGCGCCACCAGATCCAGGCGCTGTCAGCCGCGGGATACCGCGTCGCCGCACCGGACGTGCGCGGCTACGGCGCGTCGGACAAGCCGCATCCGGTGGAAGCCTATTCGATGGAGGAAATGACCGCCGACATGGCGGGCCTGGCCCAAGCGCTGTCGCCTGACGCGCCCGCGGTCATCATCGGCCACGACTGGGGCGCGCCCATCGCGTGGAACAGCGCCCGGCTCCACCCGGACACCTTCCGTGCCGTCGCGGGCCTGTCGGTCCCCTACTCGGTCCCCGGCGATATCGTCGCCCTCGACCTCTACAAGAAACTCTTCACCGACAAGGGCCGGTTTTTCTACCAGGTCTATTTCCAGGACGAAGGCGTCGCCGAAGCCGAGCTGGAAGCGGACCCGCTAGACAGCATCGCCAAGTTCCTCTGGGCCTGGTCGGGCGACGCCTATCCCGACGGCTGGCCCACCGACAAGGCCCACGGCGACCAGGTGCTCACGGGGATCGAACGCCCCGACGTGCCGCTCCCCTGGCTCAGTGATGCCGATCTCGCCGTCTACGCCGAGCAATTCGCGCAATCAGGCTTTCGCGGTCCCCTGAACCGTTACCGGAACTGGCACCGTGACCACGACTTCCTGAAATCCCACCCGTCGAACCCGATCATCCAGCAACCCGCGCTCTTCATCGGCGGCGCATACGACCCGGTCCTGACCATGTTCGCCCGCCCGCCGTCCGAACTACTGCCGGAGGTCCTCGCCAACCCGCAGGGTATCCACAGGCTTGAAGGTGTGGGCCACTGGACCCAACAAGAGGCGCCGGACGCGGTGAACCGCCTCCTCATCGACTGGTTGGCAAAGTTGGACTAGCCATTCCGCCCGCCCCCCTGTATGGCCCCGCGTAACACCTAAAAGGACGCGGACATGGACCTCAGAAATATCGCCATCATTGCTCACGTTGACCACGGCAAGACAACGCTCGTGGATGAGCTGCTCAAGCAATCGGGGGCGTTTCGCGAAAACCAGGCGGTGGCCGAACGGGCCATGGATTCCAACGACCTGGAACGCGAGCGCGGGATCACCATTCTCGCCAAGGCGACCTCGGTCGAATGGAAAGGCACGCGGATCAACATCGTCGATACGCCGGGCCACGCCGATTTCGGCGGCGAGGTGGAGCGGATCCTGTCCATGGTCGACGGTGTGGTCCTGCTCGTCGATGCCGCCGAAGGCCCGATGCCGCAGACCAAGTTCGTGACCTCCAAGGCGCTCGCGCTGGGCCTGCGCCCGATCGTGGTGCTGAACAAGGTCGACAAGCCCGACGCGGAACCCGACCGCGCGCTGGACGAGGTTTTCGACCTTTTCGCCGGGCTGGACGCCGATGACGACCAACTCGACTTCCCGCATCTCTACGCCTCCGGCCGCTCCGGTTGGTGCGACGCGGAACTGGATGGTCCGCGCAAGAACCTCGACGCGCTCTTCAACCTTGTCGTGAATCACGTCCCGGCCCCGAAACAGATCAAGCACCAGGACGATGACTTCCGCATGCTGGCCACGACGCTTGGGTCCGACCCCTTCGTGGGCCGCCTGCTCACAGGTCGCGTCGAAACCGGCCGCGTCAAGGTTGGCCAAACCGTGCAGGCGATCTCGCGCATCGGCCAGAAGATCGAACAATTCCGCGTCACCCGCGTGCAGGCTTTCCGGGGTCTCGGCCAACAGGATATCGACGAAGGCGAGGCCGGCGATATCGTCTCCCTCGCCGGCATGTCCAAGGCGACCGTGGCCGATACGATCTGCGCCCTCGCCGTGGACGAACCGCTCGACGCGCAACCCATCGACCCGCCGACCATCACCGTGACCTTCGGCATCAACGACAGCCCGCTCGCCGGTCGTGACGGCAAGAAGGTGCAATCCCGCGTGATCCGTGACCGCCTGATGAAAGAGGCGGAATCGAACGTCGCCATCAAGATCGCCGACACGCCGGGCGGCGAAGCCTTCGAAGTCTCGGGACGCGGCGAGCTTCAGATGGGCGTTCTTATCGAGAACATGCGCCGCGAAGGCTTCGAGCTGTCGATCTCCCGCCCGCAGGTAATCATGCGCGAAGAGAACGGCCAGCGCATGGAGCCGGTCGAAGAAGTCACGGTCGACGTGGACGACGAATACTCCGGCGCGGTGATCGAGAAATTGACCGGCGCGCGTAAAGGCGAACTTGCCGAGATGCGCCAGAACGGCGGCAAGACCCGCATCGTGGCCCATGTCCCCTCGCGCGGACTGATCGGCTACCACGGCGAGTTTCTGACCGACACGCGCGGCACCGGCGTTCTCAACCGCGTGTTCCATGGCTGGACCCCGTTCAAAGGTGCCATCCCCGGCCGCCGCGCGGGCGTGCTGATCTCGATGGAAAACGGCGAAGCCGTGGCCTATGCGCTGTGGAATCTCGAAGAACGCGGCAAGATGTTCGTCGAACCGCAGGACAAGATCTACCAGGGCATGATCATCGGCGAGCATTCCCGCGAGAACGACCTCGAAGTGAACCCGCTCAAGGGCAAGAAGCTGACCAACGTCCGCGCCTCCGGCACTGATGATGCCGTGCGCCTCACGCCGGTGACACCGATGTCGCTGGAACAGGCCATCGCCTATATCAACGATGACGAGTTGGTCGAAGTCACCCCCAACGTGGTGCGCCTGCGTAAACGCCACCTCGACCCGCACGAGCGCAAACGCGCGGCAAAAGCGAACAGCTAACCCCTTTCCGGTCGGAAGAAATCCCCGCCGGAGGCAAAATCGCCCGCCTGTCCGCAAGGACAGGCGGGCTTTTCATGCGCGCGCCTTGGCGCGCTCCGCTTTGCAGCGGCTCAAGCTCTTGCGTCACTCGGTGGTTTCGATGATCACAAGATCGCGTTCAGACGCACCGCGTGCGTGGTCCAGGGCCGCCTGGTACTCGGGCGAGTGGTAGCAGCTTTCGGCCGCCTCGACCGAGGGGAAACGGGCGACCACGTTGCGCGGCCGGTCGGTGCCTTCGAGCTGCACGTAGCGCCCCCCGCGCGCGATGAATTCGCCGCCGTGCTTGGCAATCGCCGGGCCGGCCAGTTCGGCATATTTGCCGTAGGCCTCCGCATCCGTGACGGTGACATGAGCAATCCAAAGTGCAGGCATCTTATACCTCCAAAAGTTTTTCCGCAGCCGCGATGGCCGCCTCGGCCCCGGCGAAGTCCTTGCCCCCGCCCTGTGCCATGTCCGGACGACCGCCGCCGCCCTTGCCGCCGACTTCCGGCACCGCGGCCTTCAGCACGTCGACAGCGGAAACCCGATCTGTCAGGTCGTCGGTCACACCGCAGGCCACGGCAACCTTGCCGTCATCGTCGGCGATCAGCAACACGACACCGGACCCGAGTTTCTGTTTGTGCGCGTCGATCAGACCGCGCAGGTCCTTGCCCGACACGCCCGACAAGGCTTGGGCCAGGAACTGGACGCCGCCAATCTCTTTGGCCGCCGCACCATCGCCACCACCGCCCCCAAGCGCGATCTGCTGCTTGAGTTGCGCGATCTCGTTGGTCAGGCTCTTGCGCTCGTCCATAAGACCTTTTACCCGGTCCACCAATTCGGACGGCTGGGCTTTCAATATCCCGGCCAACTCGCTCACACGCTTCGCCTCCGCCTCAAGATACGCAAAAGCTTCTTTCCCCGTCAGAGCCTCGATCCGGCGCACGCCAGCCGATGACGCGCTGTCGCTCAGGATCACACATAGCCCGATGTCGCCCGTCTGTTTCACATGGGTGCCGCCGCACAGCTCGATGGAATAGGTATTGCCATCGGTCCCCTTGCCGGTCGCCGCCTTGCCCATCGACACGACGCGAACCTCGTCGCCATATTTTTCACCGAAAAGCGCCTGCGCCCCGATCTCGCGGGCGTCGTCCGGGGTCATGATCCGCGTTTCCACCGGCGCGTTCTGGCGGATATAGGCGTTCACCTCGCGCGCGACATTGTCCATCTGCTGCTGGGTCAGCGCCTTGCCGTGGCTGAAGTCAAACCGCAGCCGATCCGGCGCATTGAGCGAGCCGCGCTGCGCGACGTGGTCGCCCAGCTCTTCGCGAAGCGCTTCGTGGATCAGGTGCGTCGCGGAGTGGTTCGCCCGGATCGCCGTGCGCCGCAGGTGGTCGACCACCAGTTCGGCGCCCTGCCCCGTCGAAATCTCACCGCTCTCCACGGTCGCGAAATGGATGAAGACGCCCGCCACCTTCTTGGTGTCGGTCACCTTTGCTTCACCGCTCTCGGTTTTGACGAACCCGGTATCGCCGACCTGACCGCCGCTTTCGCCATAGAACGGCGTCTGGTTCACGACCAGTTGGATATCATCCCCCGCTTTCGCGGTATCGATCCGGTCCGATCCTTTCACCAGGGCGACGATCTGGCCCTCGGCCATCTCGGTCTCGTATCCCAGGAATTCGGTCGTGCCCTTTTCCTCGGCAATATCGAACCA
Source organism: Maritimibacter sp. (assembly GCA_003520545.1). GTDB lineage: Bacteria > Pseudomonadota > Alphaproteobacteria > Rhodobacterales > Rhodobacteraceae > Maritimibacter. Next base: position 27,380 of record DOUP01000066.1, read on the forward strand.
GACCGTGGCATCCGCGGCCTCGCCGGACCCGGACCAGGCCGCCCGTGCCTTGGCCTTTTGCTCTTCCATCGCCGCATCGAAACCTTCGGTGTCCACGACGCGGCCTCGTTCGCGAAGCGCGTCCTGGGTCAAATCAAGCGGGAAGCCGTAGGTATCGTAGAGTTTGAATGCCGACGGGCCCGGTAGCGCCTCACCCTCGGGCAGACCCGCCAATTCATCATCGAGCAGTTTCAACCCGCGATCGAGCGTCGCTTTGAACCGGGTTTCCTCGGACAACAGCGTCTCTTCGATCATCGGTTGGGCGCGTCCGAGCTCCGGATAGGCCTGCCCCATCTGGCGGACAAGCTCCGGCACAAGACGGTGCATGACGGGGTCCTGCGCACCCAGGAGATGCGCATGCCGCATGGCCCGCCGCATGATCCGGCGCAAGACATAGCCGCGCCCTTCGTTCGAGGGCATCACCCCATCGGCGATCAGGAACGAGGTCGAGCGCAGGTGATCCGCGATCACGCGGTGATGCACGTTCTTGTCGCCATAAGGGTCAACGCTCGTTGCATGGGCAGAGGCTTCGATCAGCGCCTTGAACAGGTCGGTGTCGTAATTGTCGTGGCTGCCCTGCAAAAGCGCGCCGATCCGCTCCAAACCCATGCCGGTGTCGATCGACTGCATGTCGAGCTCGCGCATGGTGCCGTCTTCGAATTGTTCGTTCTGCATGAAGACGATGTTCCAGATCTCGATGAACCGGTCCCCGTCCTCTTCCGGGCTCCCCGGAGGGCCACCCCAGATATGCTCGCCATGGTCATAGAAAATCTCGGTGCAGGGACCACAGGGACCAGTCGGACCCATCTGCCAGAAGTTGTCGGAGGTCGCGATCCGGATGATCCGATCTTCCGGCACGCCGACCTTCTTCCAGATCTCGAAGGCCTCGTCGTCCGTGTGAAACACGGTCGTGTAGAGTTTGTCCTTCGGAATGCCGAATTCCCTGGTGATCAGCTCCCAGGCAAAGGGGATCGCTTCGGACTTGAAGTAGTCACCGAAGCTGAAGTTCCCGAGCATTTCGAAAAACGTATGGTGGCGCGCGGTGTAACCCACGTTGTCCAGGTCGTTATGCTTGCCGCCCGCGCGCACGCATTTCTGCGCGGTGGTCGCCCGGACGTAGTCGCGCTTTTCGACGCCCGTGAAGCAGTTCTTGAACTGCACCATGCCCGAATTCACGAACATGAGCGTCGGATCGTTGCGCGGAACAAGCGGGGAGCTGTCCACGACCTCGTGGCCTTTCTTGGCGAAGTAGTCGAGGAAGGTAGAGCGAATGTCGTTCAGGCTGGCCATGACATATCCGTATTCGGCTGCGTTTTTTGGGGCATCTCGCCCGTTCGCCCCGGTTTATCCATGTGACCCGCGAGTGTCCATAACAACGAAAAAGGACGCGCCGCGGCACGTCCTTTTCCGGATTTTCTCCGCGGCAAGATACGCCGCGTGGGCCACTCCCGGCTTTGGCCGCCTTCGAGCGCGCTACTCTTCGATCATATCCTCGTCGTTGTGATCCATGTCGAAGTCGAGCCCATGCGCCGCGCGGATCTTGTCCTCGATCTCATGCGCCATCTTCGGGTTATCCTTAAGGAAGGTCTTGGCGTTTTCACGCCCCTG
>DOUP01000174.1 GCA_003520545.1 Maritimibacter sp.
AAGGAAGGTGTAGATCGCGGAGGGCAGTGTTTGGGTCTGTCCGGGGATGTTGGAGACGAACGTGATCGTCGCGCCAAACTCGCCCATCGCCTTGGCGAAGGCGAGGATCGCGCCGGTCAGGATGCCGGGCAGGATGAGCGGCAGGGTGACGGTCGCAAAGACCATGAGACGGGGCGCGCCGAGCGTCGCGGCGGCCTCTTCGAGTTTCGGGTCCACGGCTTCGATGGACAGGCGCATGGCGCGGACCATGAGCGGGAAGGCCATGATAGCGGCGGCCAGCGCGGCGCCGGTCCAGCGAAAGGCGAAGACGATGCCCAAGGGCTCCAGCAGGCGCCCCAGGGGGCCTTGGGTGCCGAAGGTGATGAGAAGGAGATAGCCGGTCACGACCGGCGGCAGGATCAGGGGCAGGTGGACGAGACCGTTGAGGATCTGCTTGCCTGGAAAGGACCAGCGGGCGAGCGCGTAGGCGGTCAGGAGACCGACGGGAAAAGACCCTAACACGGCCCAAAATGCCACTTTCAGAGAAAGCGCCACCGCTTGCCATTCCTCGGGGCCGAGCCAGTTCATGGCGTCGTTTTTGCCGGGAGGAACCCGTGGCGGGCAAAGATGTCCTGCGCCCTGTCGCTCGCGAGGAAGCCCAGGAAATCGGCTTTTGCGGGGTGGTCCGACCGGGCCACGCTGGCCGCCGGGTAGATAATCGGCGGATGGGAGGTCTCCGGGAAGGTCGCGACCACATCAACCCCCTCTTCCGCCTGCGCGTCGGTGGCATAGACAATGCCGAGCGGCGCTTCGCCGGTGGCGACCAGCGCAAGGGCGGCACGCACGTTGTCGGCCTGGGCAACCCGGCGGGCAAGTGGATCCCAGAGGCCCAGCGAGGTCAGAGCGGCCTTGCCGTAGATACCCGCAGGCACCGCCGCGGTGAGACCCATGGCGAGGTAGCCGTTCGAGCCGAGCAGGGCTTCAATGGCAGGCAGATCGAGAGAGATCGGGTCGCTGGGTGCCGGGGCGATCAGGACGAGGCCGTTGGACAAGAGGTCGGTGCGCGACCCGGTGTCGAGCGCCCCCGCTTCATCCAGCATATCCATCCAGGCAACGTTTGCTGACAGGAACACATCGGCGGGCGCGCCCTGGCCGATCTGGCGGGCCAAAGCGCCGGACCCGGCGAGCGACAGGGTGACGGACTGCTCGGAGGTCGCCTCGTAGGCCTCAGCCACCTCGGTCAGTGCGTCCCGCAGGCTCGCAGCCGCAAAAACAGTGAGGTCCTGCGCCACAAGCGGGGTCGAGAGAGCCCATGCGAGGGCGGAGAGGAGAGCCAAGCGAAACATCGCTTCACCATTCCTTACATGACACGGCAAGTGCAAGCGGCGAATGCGCGCGGTCGTGCAGTCCTGTGTCGCATCGGGGCGGCATCGCCGGGGTTTCCGGTTCGACTGCCCGTTTCTCGCCTTGTGGTCAAAGGCTTGGCTTGCGATTGTCTGCGGGAGTGAAATTGGATCCGATCAGTTGCATGTCGAAAACCACTATTACCCCCGTATTGCTTGCTGGTGGCTCCGGCACGCGGCTTTGGCCCCTGTCCCGCAAATCCTATCCGAAGCAGTTTGTGCCGCTGGTCGGTGAGGATACGTTGTTTCAGGCCTCGGCCAAGCGGTTGTCCGGGGAAATTGAGGCGTTGGCCTTCGAAAAGCCCGTGGTGCTGACCAATTCCGATTTCCGGTTCATCGTGACCGAGCAACTGGCAGCAGCCGGGATTGACCCCGGAGCCGTGTTGATCGAACCGGTGGGGCGCAATACGGCGCCTGCGGTTCTGGCCGCCGCGCTGCGGCTGGCGGATGACGACCCACAGGCGATCATGCTGGTCGCCCCGTCCGATCATGTCGTCCCCGATGGGGCGGCGTTCCGCGCGGCCGTCGCACGCGGGCTTGAAGCGGTTGAGAAGGGCGACCTTGTCACCTTCGGAATCACGCCGGACCGCGCGGAAACGGGATACGGTTACCTTGAGCTTTCCGCGCCGCCGGATGCGGACGGTGCGCCGGTGAAGCTGGACCGGTTCGTCGAGAAACCGGATCAGGCGCGGGCAGAAGAGATGATCGCGGCCGGGAATTTTCTTTGGAATGCCGGGATTTTCCTGCTCCGCGCCTGCGACATTCTCGCAGCCTTCGAGACACATGCGCCAGATTTGATCGACCCGGTGCGCAAATCGCTCGACGACGCCGAAGTGGACCTGGGGTTCCTGCGGCTCGCGCCCGCGCATTGGGCCAAGGCCAATGATATTTCCATCGACTATGCCGTGATGGAGCGGGCCGAAAACCTCTCGGTCGTGCCCTATACGCACGCCTGGTCCGACCTGGGCGGTTGGGATGCGGTGTGGCGCGACAGTGATCGGGACGCGACCGGCGTTGTCACCTCGGGCGAGGCGACGGCGATCGACTGCGCCAACACCCTGTTGCGGTCTGAAAACGAGCGCCTGGAGGTGGTGGGAATCGGTTTGGACAACATCATGGCCATCGCCATGAACGATGCGGTGCTGGTCGCGGATATGAGCCGGGCGCAGGACGTGAAGCTTGCGGTCGACGCGCTCAAGGAAAAGGGCGCGGCGCAGGCGACGATGTTCCCCAAGGATCACCGCCCATGGGGCTGGTTCGAGAGCCTCGTGGTTGGTGGACGGTTCCAGGTGAAACGCATCCTGGTGCACCCCGGCGCGTCGTTATCCCTGCAAAGCCATGTCCACCGGTCCGAACACTGGATCGTTGTCGAAGGGACCGCGAAGGTCACGGTCGACGACAAGGTGACGCTCCTGACAGAAAACGAGAGCATCTATGTCCCGCTGGGGGCCGTGCACCGGATGGAAAACCCCGGTCGCGTGCCGATGGTCCTGATCGAAGTGCAGACCGGCGCCTATGTCGGCGAGGACGATATCGTTCGCTACGAAGACGTCTACGCGCGGACGTAGACGAACAAAGCCTGCGTCAAACTCCCGTGCGGTTGAGCACCACCAGTGCCGTTTTGAGCACCAGCTTCGTGTCGAGTGCGACCGACATGGTGTTGTAATAGGCGTTATCGAAATCCGCCCGATCTGCGAAACAGACATCGTTGCGCGCCGAGGTCTGCCAGACACCGGTGATGCCCGGTTTCATGGACAAGTAGGTATATCGAAAACTGCCGTACCGGCGGACTTCGGCGCGGACCACGGGGCGCGGCCCGACAAAGCTCATCTCCCCGCGAATGACATTCCAGATCTGCGGAAGCTCGTCCAGGGATGTCTGCCGAAGGAAAGCTCCAACGCGCGTGATGCGCGGGTCGTCCGACAGTTTGTGAAATGCATCCCATTCGTCCATCGCGTCGGGATTTCGGGCAAGGTATGTCGCGAGCTTTCTGTCCGCATCGACCACCATCGTTCGGATTTTCCAGCAGCGGAAAGCCTTGCCGCCTTTCCCGATGCGCGGTTGCGCGTAAAACCCGGCACCGCCATCGCGTTTCACCAGGACCCATAGAAGAAAAATGATCGGGACCAGGACGGGGAGGAGGAAAAATGCGAGCGAGACATCGAACACGCGTTTCCCAATGCGCTCGTAGAACGACTTGCCCCGGTCTCGGCTGACGGTTGAAATACCGAGCACGGAATAGACTGATCCAATTGCTGATGAAATGTCAGTCGGCATCTTTCGCAGCCCCCCAGTGCCCGGACCGGCCAAAGCAAGAGGGCGGCCCGGTTTGGAACAAAGACGTCGGGATGCGAGCGGATTGGGAGCCTACATCCCTTAAATATTCACTAAAAAGGCTGGCAGGTTAATTTTCGGTTAATATCGGTGGTTTGCGGCCAAATGACCGAGCGGCAAGGCATGAAGGACCCCAACTCGGACGAACGACGGTTCGCCCCATCGGATCTTCGGGAGAAGCAGTGATGAGCCGTGCAGGACAGTGTGGGGTGAGGGATATCATCGGCATGCGCTGGCGAACCGGAAAGTGCAATCCTATTACTTGACTGGGTTTTTCAGGCCTCTGGCGAACCATTTCAGAGGCCCCAGGCACGGAATGCCCGCTGTCTGGGCTTGCACGTCTTTCTACAGTTCTTGATCGACGATACGAAAGCCGGGCCCGTCAAGGGCTCAATTCATCTTTGCTGCGATGGCGTGCGGGGGGCTATGCCAAGAGCGACCCGGTTGGAGCGCGCTTGGTGTCTGGTTACCGCATGGGCTGACTCAGAAATCCTTCCAGCCGGTATCGGTTTCCGGGTCTTCGATTTTCAGTGCCAGGGCGCCATCTGTTGCCGATTGTTGCAGGGGGGCAGCGGCCATATTTCTGGTTGGCGCTTTTGGGCGTGCAACGGGTTCGCCGGAATTTTTGGGTCTGCCGAGTCGGAACTGGCTGATTACCGCATTCAGGGCGTCGGTTTCACAGGTCAGCGCCTGTTGGGCGGCGTTGCTTTCTTCGAACATTGCGGCGTTTTGCTGGGTCACGGTATCGAGCTGGCCCATCGCGGCGTTGACATTGACCAGGTCGTTGGACTGGACTTTCGACGAGGCTGCGATGGCGGCGATCCGCCCTGTGATATCGGTCACGCTTTCAAGGATCGCGCCAAATGCCAAGCCGGAGCGCTCGACCAGTTTAAAGCCTTCCTGCACCTGTTCACCGGATTTGGCGATCAGATCGTTGATCTCATGCGCCGCTTGCGATGAACGTTGTGCCAGATCGCGCACTT
>DOUP01000115.1 GCA_003520545.1 Maritimibacter sp.
CAAACTCGGCGCGGTTCACTGTTCCGGACGTCAGATTCTGACTTAAGTCTTTGGTGAACCAAACAGTCCCCACGACTTGGTGCATTTCAGCTTAGTCCGTCAAATAACGAATTCCGAAATGATGGCGACTATCAAATACTAATTGCAATTCTTCACCGTAAGTCCTGACAAACAAGGGCATAGGTCATTTCTATTGAACAAATGCGCTTGCCTCTTTCTAACACGATGCATGGATTTCTTATTTAGGGCGATAACTTCCTTACTAGACGCATCAAGATCTGAAAATATCTCTAGAAGCTCGTCCGTTATAGATCGCACAATTTCTAGAGCTTTTGACAGGCAGTCGACCAGGTCCTTCGCTCCAGAAAATTCATGCCTACCTAGTGAAATCTCTCGCGTCAAATGGCGTGTGCCCCACGCGTCCATGCGGGAAGCTGCATGCGTTGTAGTCGCGAAAAGGTCACCAACGTTTGGGTGTAAGAATTCACATAGCACATCGTACGCAACACGGCTTCCCGGAACCCGCTTTCCTAGTTTATCAACATGATTCAGTATTTGATTGGCGGAAACGTCCATGAATTTTTCTTTTGGCTCATAGCTTAGCTCTCGGGCCTTGGCAGTCGTAAAGTCGGAACTTGCCAACTTTTGCCAATCCATTCGTGTTCCGTACAGGCTTTTCCCAATGAGTTCTGCAATGTTAGTCTCGTAGAATACTTCATGAAATCCCTTTTCTTTCGCTTTTTCTCGCCAAGGGCTAGAAAGTTTGGACCTAACGGTCTCCGCCAGAGATGCCCTCTCAATCAACCCCCGAAGCAACGAAAGAGAAACGATGGCCGAACCCTCGTCAATTGATGATATCGCTCCTTTCGCATGCTCGTAGCAAGCCAACCGAGACACATGAAGGAATCCATTTATCTGCTGTGCGTAAAGGGATTGATTATAGATCGAGGCGCGGATTGCGCCATTCGAGTGTCCTGATGGAGCGCCAGGTTTCCCAGAGCCAAACCAGTCTGCCATGCTATTTGCCACCGGGACAGCTTGAGCTTGGCTTACCATCCGAAATGTACAGCTGCGCCGAGTTGAATTGAATGCGGCTTCGGAAAATGCCTCGAGAGAGGCTCGAACGCACTTCCAATCCAAGGAGACAGAATTATCGTCCATTCGGCTTAAGCTCCCGTCGCAACACCTTTTCAGGCTACTTCATGAGTCGCGGGTCCACCACGTCCATACACAGCTAAGGCGATCATTTTGTTGAGGCAATCCCTGATGGCGAGGGGGTTCCGTTTCCAGCCCAAAGCCCCAGCATCGCTCCGTGTCGTGCTGTCCCCCGGGTGACTAATTATGCGGAAGCCGCAAATCGCATCGGAGGCGGGAAAGTGGGCAGATGTGTCAGTTCGACTGAGGTCTTCCTTCGGGTAGGAAAAGGGGACGCGAACCATCGCCAGAAACGCGCTGCATTACGCCGCCATCCCGAGCAACGCGCCTACCGCGTGTTCCGTCTATGTTGCCTTCGGCGTCATTCGGATCGCACGCTTGGGTTTTGGCGGGGTTCGGCGGCAGAGGATTGAAAGGCAACGAGAAAACGAGACCGAACCGGAACGGGGGAGGTTCGCCCAAACTGAGACCGAGGGCCATACTGAGCCCCACGTCAGCCTGGAAGCGAGTCTATGAGGTTCGGTCGGTTCACGCAAACCCCTTTGATAACACGGAAAAATCCGTGCCCGTCAGGGCGGTGTCACTGGTTCGCAATGGGGATAATGGCGGAGAGACAGGNNACAGGGATTCGAACCCTGGAGACGGTTTCCCGCCTACACACTTTCCAGGCGTGCGCCTTCGACCACTCGGCCACCTCTCCGTGCCGCGCTATGTATCCCCCAAGCCCACCGTCTTGCAAGGGGTCAGATCGACTTTTTCACGAATGCGTTTCAAGCGCGCCAAGACCCGGTGCAACGGGCTCAGTCGCCGTCGCCGTCAGCGGCTTCCCCGGCCCCTTCGTCGTAGTCTTTCGGCAGGTCGCGAACGGGTTTCGACGTCGCGCTGTCCCCGCCCCCTGCGGGCCCCGATCCGCCATCTTTCGCCGGTTTGTTGCCCTCCCCGCGCAGAACTTCCGGGTTGCGCAGCCAGATGTCGCGTTGGGCGAAGGGAACCTCGATACCTTCCTTGGCAAAGCGTTCGGCGATCTGGTGATTGAGCTCGTCTTGCACGATCAGGATCATGCCCACGTCGGACAAGACCGCGCGGACCTGGAACTCCAGGCTGTCGGCGCCAAAGGCCATGAAGCCCACCTGCGGCGCCGGGTTCACCGTGACCAGCGGATGATCCTGCACGATTTCCGTCAGGATCTGGTGGACCCACCGCGTGTCGGTGCCATAGGCCACGCCCACGTTGATGACGAGCCGCCCGATGCTGTTGCCGCGCGTGTAATTGGTGACGGTGCCCGAGATGAAGTCGGAGTTCGGGATCATCACGTCCTGCTTGTCGAAGGTTTCGATCCGCGTGGACCGGACCGAGATGTCCTTCACGATGCCCATGTTGCCACCAACGGAAATCCAGTCGCCTTCGGAAATCGGCCGTTCGATCAGGAGAATGATACCGGAGACGAAATTCGACACGATGGTCTGGAGGCCAAAACCGATCCCGACCGACAACGCACCGGCAACGATGGCGAGCGACGACAGGTCGATGCCCGCCGCGGTAATGGCGACGACCGCGGCAAGGAAATACCCCACGTACCCGATGCCCGAGGTAATCGCGTTCTGCCCGCCCACGTCGATGCGGGTTTTCGGCAGCACCGTCGAGGTCAGCATCCCCTGGATCAGCTTGGTGATCCCGTAGCCGATGGCGAATATCACGATCAGGAAAATCACGCTCGCCGGCGTGATCGTGGTATCGCCAACGGACAGCCCCTCGCCCACCGCCTTCCAAATCTCGCGCATGTCCGTCGTGCGGGCGCCCCAGATCAGGGCGAAAAGCGGGGTCGAGGCAATCAGGACGATCAGGCTTGCCAGAACCGGGGTCAGGGCGTCCTGCGACTCGTCGAGCGATTTGCCCGCGATCAACCCGTAAAGATCGACGAAAAGCACATGCAGGATCAACAGCACCCCGATCAAGGCGATGGACCCGGCCAAGGCGTAGATGATGAATTGCCCGAGGGCCCCGTATCCAAGCACCGCGAGGGCCGCACCGGAGATGCCGCCCAGAATGAGAGCACGTCCGCCAAGGCTCAGAAGCCGATCCCGGAACGGAGCGCGCTCTTCCCCTTCGGGTTCCGCTTCGACCGCGTGGGCGCGCAGAAGCCGACCGATCCGGACTAGCAGAACACCGGCCAGAATAAGGATCGGCAGTTCAATGATGGCGATGGTCGCGTCCGAATAATTGTCCGCCTCGGCCACATCCTTCGCAAATCCATGCAGCCCGTAAGCCAGCCCGAGAAACGTCGCCTCGACCCGACCTTCGGTCCGCGCCGTCGACGTCAGGCTCAGGATCTCCCAATCGGCGTCGCCGCGCCCAAAGACGCGGATCCCGAGCCACCGGGCCAGGACCACGCTCGCCAGAACGGCCAACGCCGATGACACAACAACCTCGGATCGCACCCCGAAGACGCTGCTCAGGTTGACTGCAACCAGCAGGAACAACACGCCGAAAATCGGCAGGATCATCTGCACGACGGAAAGCAGGAACCCCCATACGCCACGTGACGGCCATTTTGTCCGTCGCAGGATGCGGTCTCCGAGACGCCCGGACCAGGCACGTCCCCGTAACAAAAGGGCGAGGCCGACGATGGTCAGCACGATCACCGCCGGCAATGCGTTTCGTATCTGTTGCCGGTTCGCAGCCGCCAGCCAATTCGCCCTCACCTCCCGAATGGAGGCATGAAAGGTTCGGTTGATATCGCTTGCCGTCGCCGCCCAGTTCGACGGATTCAGCGGACTGGGTCCGGCAGACAGAAGCGTGTCCGCCTGACGGCTTCTGAGCAAGATATCAATCTGGCTGATAATGTCGTCGGCGCGGGCATGGGCGATCTGCGCCGCCAGCACCGGCGTCTCCACCAGTTCGAGCTGGTTTTGGAGAATTTCGCGTTGCCGGGCGACCGCCGGGCTTTCGCTTTCACCCTCCGCAGGCTCCGGCCCCAAGGCGCCGATCTGGTTTCTCAGGGTCGAAATACGAACACTGTTTTCGGCGCGGGCGTCGGCGAACCGGTCGCGCCATTGCGACATTTCGCTGCGCAGGGACTGAAGCGCGTCGTTAGAGGCACGGCTCGCATCCAGCGCCTGTTCCGCCCGGTGCGCGGCCCGCGCCCAAGCTTCGTAATCCGGCGCGCTCCCGGGCATCTTGACCGTGGCGGCCAGTTGCGCGGCCGGGCTTTCGCCCGCGGTCAGACGCTCGATCTCACCCGCCGCCGCGCCGGTCTCAACCGATGCCGTCCCATCCGCTGGCGCGGTGTCGTCCTGTGCGGCAACCGGGGCGACCGACAAGCTGGCGACAAGGACGAGAAGCGCGAAAAGCCGCGTGATGGCCTGCATCATTCCGCCTCGAAAACCGACGGGACCTCCCGCGCCTCGCGGTTGAGGAAACCGGGCACCGGCAACCCCTTGGAGCGCAGGAAGTCGGCGTTGTAGAGCTTCGCCTGATACCGCGTGCCGTAGTCGCACAGGATGGTCACGATGGTCTTTCCCGGTCCCATGTCTTTCGCCATCTGCACGGCCCCAGCCATATTCACCGCAGACGAGCCGCCGACGCAGAGCCCTTCGTGCTCCAACAGGTCGAAGGCATACGGCAGGGCTTCGGCATCCGGGGCGCGGTAGGCCATATCGGGCGTGATCCCTTCGAGGTTCGCGGTAATGCGCCCCTGCCCGATCCCTTCGGTGATGGACGATCCTTCGGAGGCAAATTCGCCCGTGGTGTAATAACTGTAAAGCGCCGCGCCCTCCGGATCGACAATCGCCGCCTTCACGCCTTTCGGCTGAAGCGCCATGGCCAGCCCGCCCAGCGTGCCCCCGGAGCCGACCGCGCAGACCACGCCGTCCACCTTGCCGCCGGTCTGCTCCCAGATTTCCGGACCCGTGGTCTCGACATGAGCCTGCCGGTTCGCAATGTTGTCGAACTGGTTGGCCCAGATCGCGCCGTTCGGTTCGGTTTTGGCCAGCTCATTGGCCAGGCGCTCGGAATAGCGGACATAGTTGTTGGGGTTCTTGTACGGCGCCGCCGGCACCTGTACCAGCTGCGCGCCCGCAAGCCGCAGCATGTCCTTCTTTTCCTCGGACTGGGTTTCCGGGATCA
>DOUP01000142.1 GCA_003520545.1 Maritimibacter sp.
AAACCTGGTCGTTGATCCATTGCGTGTCACCCCGTCGCATCGACTGCTCGATGGTCTGGGCCGTTGCCAGGATCAGCCAGAAATGAATATCGACCGTCGACCCGGTGGCTGACGTCAGCCGCTCGACACGCACCGGCGTGGGGCGCATGACCGGCGCGAAACGCGCGACCAGTGCCTCGCGCAGATCCGGTGACAGTCGTTCCCACGAGGCATCCCAGCGCAGGATGGCTTCCGCATCGCTGACATGGAGAATGAACCCGACACGGGCGTCCGGTTCGTCCGGCGGCACCGGGTGCTCTTCGGCCAGCGGAAGCCCTGAAAAGTCACGTGGCGCCTCCAGCCAATCGCGCCGATCCAACAGATGCGACACGAGATAAGCCCCATCGCCCTTGCGCAGAACCTGGCAGACGGACTCGAGCGCATCGATCAGCCGATCCAGATCCTGGTCGGTCATGAAGGCGGACGGTTGCAGCCGGAAGGTGTCCGGCGACGACAGGGTGGTCGCGACCCGCACACCGTGACGCACCAGGAGATGAGACGCGACGACTTGGCCCAGGAACCCCTGCCGGGCGGCATCCGAGATCGCGCCGGTCGGCGTGTCGGTGAGATCAGCGAGCTGCAGACCGATCATCAGCCCCGTGCCACGCACCTCGGCCAGGATATCAGAATAGGTCTCGATCAGGTCGGACAACCGCGCTTTCAACGCTTGGCCCCTGGCCTCTGCCTGCGCGCCGAGGCCATGCTCGCGCGCGATCCGAAGCGCGGTGAGCGCGGCGCGGGCAGACAAATCGTCTTCGGCGAAAGTTGAACTTTGCAACAGACCGAAACCGTCCTGATACCGGTCCCGGCGCACCAAAAGGGCGCTGATTTTGGCAATACCGCCGCCGAGGCTTTTGCCGAAAAGGTAGTAATCGGCGGTCACCTCGTGTCGTGTGGCGGCGGACAGGGACCCGCACCGGTAGAACCCGCATTGGATTTCATCGAATACCAGCGGGAAACCCGCCTTTGTCGCCCCGTCGTGCAGCGCGACAAGGACTGGCTTGGGCAGCTCATGAATCCCGCCTTCGCCCTGCACCGGCTCAACAAAAGCGGCGGCGATTCGGGAAACCCTGCGCCCGTCGATCACCATGCTCTCGGCCTCGATCACCTTCGCGATGAATTCGGGATCATCGCGCGGCACCGGGATGACGCGAAAGCCCGCACGGCCCTGTGGCCACGGCTTGAAATGCCCTATGCTAAGCGCCGAAAGCGTCTTGCCGTGATAGGATCCTTCGACTGCAAGCACGGCCGGAGCGAAGTCCGAAAGATCGCTTTCGGACAGGGAGTCGAGCGCGATGCCCGCGCCATCCAGTCGTCCAGAATACTCCATCAATGCATGTTTGAGCGCGGCTTCGACCGCCTCGGCCCCGGTATTGGCCAGCGCCGTGTAATAGCTGCCCCCGGTTTCTTCAGCGAGAGCCGCGGACAGTTCGGCAGCCAGCTTGCCTGCCCAGACGCGGGCCGAGCCCTGCACCTGGAGCGGGCGCTGGCTCTCGACGGTATCCGTCACTGCCGAGATGATGGAGGGATGATTATGGCCCAACAGATTGCTGCCGTAGCCGCCGACGAAATCCACGACCTCGCGCTCGGCGCCATCAATCGTGCCCCAGAGCGTCATGCCGGACGCGCGGTGATAGTCTGCGTCGAGTTTCAGGATCGGCAGGAGTCGGGCAAAGTCGGGACGGATGTTTTCCGTATAGTCGGCCGGCGTGCCCTCCGGCCTCTGAATATTCGGCGGGACCATGACGGCGGGCGGAAGGCCGGTCAATTCCGTCTTGGGCATTGGCGCATCGCTCGTATCCGGCTCGGGCAAAGGCGCAGCATGCTCCGCTTCAAGGTCGAGCCCGCGCAACAAGATCGCCGCCAGATCGGATAGCGAGGTGTCGTCGCCGATGGCGTCCATCGGAACACTCGCGCCGGTTTCCTCCTCCACCATCATCCCGAATTCGAGACCCGACAGGCTGTCGAACCCGAGGGCCTTGAGCGGTTGATTGACGGGGATCTGTTCAGGCGACTGCCCCGTGACGCTCGCAAGTCGTTCGCTGAGGTAGGCCGCGAAAAACGCGGGTCGGGTGTCTTCTTCCTGCGCGGCAAGATCGGCAATGATTCCGGACCGGTGACGCGCCGCACCGCTCCCACCTTTGTAGGTCTCGAAAAGATCTGCACAGATCGGTAGGTTATAGATCGGTGGCAGCGGCGCGCCGGGCCAACTGTGGGCAAAGCGCACGGCGACCGGCACGACCTGCTCCATCGTCAATGCCTTCTTGAGAACCGAGACCCCGTCGTCACGCGAGAAGCTTCGAAGACCAAGGCGTTCCAGCCGCTCAATTGTGCTGTCGTTCTTGGTGGAAAGGCCGATTTCCCACGGCCCCAGGCTGATCGACTGACCTGCCAGCCCCGCTTGGCGGCGGCGGCGGCATACGGCGTCCATTGCCGCGTTGGCGGCAGCATAGGCCACTTGCCCCGGCGACCCGAGGAAGGTCGAAATCGAGGACAGGCAGACGAAAGTCTCGACCTCACCACCCGCGCAAGCGCGGTCAAGGTTTTCCGCACCCGTAACCTTGGCGGACCAGGCGGCACGCACATGCTCGGATGTGAGATCGGCGATCAAGCAATCCGCCAAGGCACCGGCCGCATGGAACACATGCCGGATGTCGCGACCATCGGCTTCGGCACGATCGAAAACCGCCTGAACTGCCACGCTATCGGCCACATCCGCCTGCACGGTCTCAATGGCGATCCCCGCGGCACGCCACGCCTCGATCCGCACCAGCGCGGCAGCACTTGGTGAGGACCGCCCGATGAGGATGAACGAGGTCACACCCGTTTCCGCGACGGCCTCGACAAGATCCAAACCAATGTCGCCAAAGGCGCCGGTGACCAACGCAGTCGCGCGGCCTCGGTGAGCGGAACCCGTCGGCTGGGCGTTCCGCCAGGAGGCATCCGCGCGGATCACGATCTTGCCGATATTGCGTGCGCCGGACATGTACTGAAAAGCAGAATTGGCGTCGGACATGTCGAACACGGTCTTCGGCAACGGCGCAAGGCGGCCGTCCTCCACAGCGCGCACGATATCGGACAAGACCCGCCCGGCCCGCTCTGGCGCCTCGGCAAAGAGAAGCTCCATGTCCAGCGTATGGAAGCTGACGGACTTGTGCAGCGCTCGCATACCCAGCGCGGAGTTCTCGACGATGTCGCGTTTGCCGATGTCGATGAAACGGCCGAAGGGGCGCAGGAGATCGAGGCTCGCTGCGATCATTTCAACCCCGGCGAGCGAATTCAGGATGATGTCGACACCCTCGCCGTCGGTCGCCTGCCGGATGGTGTCCGCGAAACTTGGGTCGCGAGAGCTTCCGATCGCCTCGACTCCCAAGGACGCAAGGTAAGCGTGCTTTTCGGCGCTGCCAGCCGTCGCGAAGACACGCGCGCCTTTCGACTTTGCAATGGCAATCGCGGCCAACCCGACGCCCCCTGCGCCGGCATGAACCAGAACGCTGTCAGAGCTGCTGATCCCGGCCAACTCCACGAGCGCCATCCACGCGGTGGAATAGGCAATGGGGAGTGTCGCGGCGTCTTCGGCATCCATGCTCCGCGGCGCGTGAACCACCGCCGAGACGGGCGCAATGACTTCGCTTGCGAAGGCACGCGGCGCCACCGCGAGGACCGGGTCGCCGGGCTTAAACTCTTCGACCCCGTCACCCACGGCCAGCACCTTGCCTGCGCATTCATCACCTAGCCAGAGAGGAAGGCCCGGACGGTTTGGGTAGAGCCGCATCGTTTTCAGGATGTCGCGGAAATTCAGACCGGCAGCTTCGACCGATACCAGCACCTCGCCCGGCCCGGGTTCCAAAGTCGCACAAGATGCTATCGAGAGCCCGGACAAGCCGCCTTTTGCGCCCGGCACCAACACCTTGCTCGCACCGGTTTCGGGGGTCGGCGTCCAGGCTTGTGCCCGGGGTACTTGCGGCGTCAGGCGAAAGACCGAAAGCCCTTCATCACCCAGCCGAAGGTCGCTTTCCGCACCGATGCCCAGCGCTCGGGCCAAACCGGGACGCAGGGCATTGTCCGGCAGGCCTGCCGAAAGAGTAAGGTTGCTGACCACGCAGCCGGTTGTCTCGTTCCGAAACACCCGGACGGCAGCACGGATTGCCTCGGCCGCCGGGACCGCCTGCGCATCGGCGCGTTCGAGAAAGGCGACAAGCAACCGGGGCGGCAACGGTTGCGCGCCGGTTGCAAGATCCCGCAGGCGCCCGAGAACAACATCGACCTCGGCCACCCCCTCGCCCAGCGCGCCTTCGTCAATAATCCAAATGAGCGGACCCGGTTCATCGTCGGCTGGGCTTTCAGAGCCAAGGCGCAATCGCAGCGCCTCATCTCCTGCAAGTACCTCGGTGGCCCAGCTTTTCGTGTCGCCACCCGGGGAAACGTCGTCCAAGGGTTGCCAGCCCGGTGCGAAAAGAGGCCCGGTCGGAAGCGCCGCGCCGGGTCGGCTGTCGATGCGACGGATCCTGAGCCCGGCCACGAACACCGCCTCTTCATCGTCCTCGGTGCGCACCGACACATCGAAGGACTTCATATCCGGCATTTGCGGACCGTCGATCAAGGCGGCCTGCACCTTGCCGGACCGCGGCATGTCGGCAAAGGCGACGAGGCGGTCGAAGCCGACAGGGACCCAAAGTCCGGCAGCACTTTCGGCGTCCAGTTCCCGCAAACAGAGCGCGATCGGATGCAACGCCGCGTCGAAACGCGCGGGATCGAGCCGTCCACAACCTGGCATCCCGTCCTTGTCCCCTGCAAACCTGGCTTCGGCGTATCCCGGCCAGCCCGTCGCCTGTGTCACCCCTTGGAACCTCGGCCCATAGACCAATCCGTGATCTTCGAGCTCTGCGTAGAACGGGCCCTGGTCCAGAACCTGACCGGCGCTCATCTTGGTCACATCGAAGAGGGGGGCGCCAGCGGCCCTGTCCGAGAGCCGCGCAAGGGCGTGGGCTACCAGCTTTTCTTTACCACTGGTTTTATCAACGGCGACGACGACGAGCACCCAGCCGTCATCGCCCCGGCTTTCCGCACGCACGAGGAGATGTCGTCCGCGTGCATCGCCAAGCGTCAGAGCTTTCGGCAGGCGACAGTCAGAAATCTCCACGGTTTGGCCGGCTCCGGAAAGCCGGTCTGCGGCCTCGGATAACAAGTCGATATAGACGGCACCGGGCACCACGGCACGCCCGCCGACGCGGTGCTCTTCGAGATAATCGGCCAGGCCTTCGGTCGTTAAGTCACGGGAGACGATGGCGGCGCCTTGCGCATGGACTCCCAGGTTGGACGCCTCCGCGTTGTTCGCAACGAACCAATGCGCTTCGCGCGCGAAGCGGTAGGGCGGAAGCGCAAGCTTTTCGGACGTCGGGCGGCGGTCGGTGGACCAGTCCACGTCGTGCCCGCGTGCCCAAACTCCCGACAATCCCGAGAGCAGGCCAAAGAGATCGTCGCGCCCCTTGGCCAGGCATCCGAGAGCCGCCGCGCCTTGCGCGGGCTGAACCAAGGCACGCAGCCAGGGCATGAGAACCGGGCGGGGTCCGATCTCGACGATGGTCGTAACGCCTTCGTCCAAGAGTGTCTCGACGCCCGTCTGGAAATCAACGCAGCCCCGCAAATGGGCCACCCAGTAGTCGGCATCCATCGGGGCAGAGCCGTCCATCACTTTGCCAGTCAGGTTTGACACGACCGGAATGTCGGGCGCCGCGAAAGTGACCGACTCCAACGTCTTTGCAAAGTCATCGAGCACGGGGTCCATCAACGTGGAATGAAAAGCATGGGAGACCTGCAATCGCGTCGCCTTGACGCCGGTTTCGCCCAACCCGTCGCAGAGCTCGTCGAGCGCATCTCTCGGACCGGAGATGGTCACGCTGCGCAGCGTGTTTCGCCCCGCTACATCCAGCCCGGTGCCGTCTAGGTTGGCGATCACGTCGGCCAACGCCTCGGGATGTCCGGCCAGCACTGCCATCGCACCGTCGCCTGGCGCAGATGCCATAAGGCGCCCCCGCGCCAGAACCAGGCGCATCGCCGTTTCTTCGTCCATCACACCCGCAAGACAGGCGGCCGTGATTTCCCCCAAGCTGTGACCGGTGACATAATCCGGCGCAACGCCACGCGCGAGCCAGCTCTTGGCGAGCGCAAGCCCGATGGCAAACAGCGCAGGCTGTGCGCTGGTGGTATCGTCCAGACGGGCCTGTGCCGCATCACCGTCACCATTGATCACCGCCAACAGATCGAGCCCGCCCTCGCGTTTCGCGATAGAATCGCATCGGGTCATGACCTCGGCAAAAACCGGGTCGTCGGCCATGAGCGTCCGGCACATGCCCAGGGATTGCGCCCCCTGTCCGGTAAAGCAGAAGGCGAGCTTGCCGGGGGGAGGCAACGTGACTTCGGCGGTCGACGCTGGGGTTTCTGCAAGAGCGGTCAGGCCCATCAGCGCGTCATCGCGATCCGCGAAAATCACGGCTTTGCGGTGCGGCTGGCGACCCCGGATATCGTCGGCGCTCCGGCACAGGGCGTCGAGATCCAGATCAGGTGTATCCGCGATCAGGCGCGCATAGTCCGCAGCCGTTTCGCGCAACGTGGCAGCCGTGTGACTTGTGACCGGCAATACCCGCAAGCCCGGCGCGTCTACCTCGGTCCCGCGCAGCGCGGTCGCAATCGGTGCGTTCGGGGCTTCGAGAATGATATGTGCATTGGTGCCGCCGAAGCCGAAAGACGAGAGACCCGCACGCAGCTTGCCACTGTTGCTGCCAAGGCGAACCGCCCCGGCGGCCAGCCTGATCGCGCCATTTTCCGGTAGTTCGAGGGGATCGGCCAGGAACGGCAAGTCCGGGATCGAACCGGTTTGCAACTGCCGGATCGCCTTGAGCGCGCCGACCAGACCGGAGGCGGCCTCCAGATGGCCGAAGTTGGGTTTGCAGGCCCCCACGACCAGCGGCTGGGACGACTTGCGGTGGGCAAAAACCTCCCCCAGCGCGCCAAGTTCAATCTCGTCCCCGACTGCGGTGCCGGTCCCATGTGCTTCGATCATGTCGATCTCGTGCGGTGCCAGGTTCGCGTCGGCCAGCGCATCGCGCAGAACCTGTGCTTGCGCGGCACCGTTCGGCGTGGTGATCGACATCGTCGCGCCATCCTGGTTGACCGCCGAGCCGCACACATGGGCTTCGACCTTGTGGCCGTTGCGCATCGCCACGTCCGCACGCGTCAGGAGAAGCGACACCGCCCCTTCCGACCGGACATAGCCGTCGGCAGACTTGTCGAAACTCTTGCACCTCCCGTCCGGCGACAACATCCGTGCCTTGGAAAACGAGATCGTGGCGAGCGGCGAGGCGATGATGTTTACACCCCCCACGAGCGCATAGTCGCACTCCCCGGCCGCAAGGCTTTTTCGCGCGAGGTGCAGGGCGACAAGGCTGGACGAACAAGCGGTGTCGACGGCAATCGACGGCCCATGAAAGTCGAAGATATAACTGATCCGGTTCGCGGCAATCGACTGCGCCCCACCCAGCCCGGAATAGGCATCGACCGAGATCAGATCGTTGTCGAGAATCTGGCGCTGCATGTAGTCCGAAGTCGAAATGCCGACGAACACGCCGGTTCGACTTCCCTTCAGCGCGGCGGGGTCGAGACCGGCCGCTTCGATTGCCTGCCATCCCGTTTCAAGCAGAAGCCGTTGCTGCGGGTCCATGAGCCGCGCCTCGCGGGCAGTGATCCCGAAAAACCGGGCATCAAAGCCGGCGATATCATCGAGGTATCCGCCGACTTTCGGGAAG
>DOUP01000024.1 GCA_003520545.1 Maritimibacter sp.
AACTCGCCCACGCCGGGGATCATCCCCATCATCACCCCGATGCCGGAGCCAACGGAGGCGATCCGCTTGTGCTTGAACACACCTGTCATGGCCTTGAACATGTTGCCGGTCACGCGTTCGCCGCGCGGCGCCTCGTCCGGGCGGCTGGCGAGCAGGAAACCCTGCGACAGCGCGAAAAGCCCGAGCACCACGACGATGAGATCGACGCCGGACGAGAGGAAGTCGATGCCGAAGGTAAACCGTTGGGTGTAGCGCACCGGCTCCAACCCGACGGTCGCGAGCAGGATGCCGAAGGCGGCGAGGGAGCCTGCCGCGAAGGTCTGGCCCCGGTGTGCGATCACCACCAGAACCACGCCCAGGAGCGCGGCGAGAAAGATCTCGCGCGAGCCGAACATCGGGGCGATCTTGGCCAGCACCGGCGACAAGAGGATCAGGGCGAGGATCGACAAGACGCCGCCGACGAAGCTCGCACCATAGGCTAGGCCGAGCGCGCGCAGGGCTTCGCCTCGCTTGGTCATCGGGTGTCCGTCATAGGTGGTCAGCGCGTTCACCGCCGTGCCGGGCGTGTTGATGAGGATCGCGGGCAGCGAGCCGCCATACATCGACGACCCGTAGATGCCGAGCAGCATGGTCAGGCCCACGATGGGCTCCATCGAGAAGGTGGCGGGCAACAGGATCGCGATTGCCACGGGCGCGCCCACGCCGGGGATCGCGCCGATGATAACCCCGCCAAGTGACCCGACGATGAGCGCCAGGAGGACCGCGGGAGTTGCCAGCATTTCAATGCCAGAGAGCAGTTCAGCCATCAGAGATACGTCATGAAGAAGGAGCGCACCGGGCCGGACGGCAGATACTGATATACTTCGCCGGCGGGGATACGCACGTTAAGGAAGCCCTTGAACAGAAGGACGACGACAAGACCGAAACCGGCGGCGGCCAACAGCCAGCGCCAGCCGCGATACCCGAGCCGCAGGGTCAAGAGCACGGTGAAAACAAGGGTCGCAGGCAGGTAACCCATGATCGGCACGACCCAGACATAGGCCATGAACCAGGCCGCGAACTCGGTGGCCTTGAACCACGCGAGCACCTCTTCCATGCGGCCCGGGATGCGTTCGGACACCAGGGCGCCGAAAAGATGCAGGGCGCTGAAGATGACCATCGAGATCACCGCGACGCCGGGCCAGAAGGCAGGCTGCGAGAAGAAGCCGACATTATCGACCATAGGCGCCTGAGTCGGCAGGTTGACCAGCAGGAACAGCGCGAACAGGAGAGACAACAGCGCGATAAAGAAATCGCCCGGGCGCCTGTAACGCCGAAAAAGGTCCTGAAATGTTTTCATGGTTGGACTCCGGATCGAAGGCGGACCCGGCATGGCTGCCGGGTCCGTTTCGTCACTCGGCAATCAGTTCGTTTACAGTGGCGAGCGTTGCGGTGTTGCGGGAGATCAGGTCACTGGTTTCGTCCGCCGGCGTCCAGTAGATCAGCGCGCCGGTGTCTTCTGCCAGTTGCTTGGCCGCATCCGACTCCATCACCGTCTTCGCAACGGCGGCAATCTTGTCGCGCACATCCTGCGGCGTCCCCTTGGGCACGAACAGCCCGTTCCAGAGGGCAAGGTCGAGAGAGGGGGCGAGTTCGCCGACGGTTGGGGAGTCCGGGGTCAGCGGAATACGTTCGCCGCCGATGGAGGCGAGGATCTTGACGTCGTCGAGGCAGGGGAAAATCTGCTGCAACGTCGTGTTCATCACGTCCACGTCGCCGGAGGCGAGAGCGTTACAGTCGAGCGCATCGAAGGCCGCGTCGGAGGCGAATTTGAAGCCGGATTCCGCGGCCAGCGCCAGCGTCACCTGCGTCGGGATCATGAAGTTGCCGAAATGGCCGAGGGCCACGTCGTTCTCGGCGGCGTAGCTGGCCAGCTCTTCGATCGTGGAATAGGGCGCGTCGCCTCGTGCCGCGATCACGAAGGGATAGGTCAGGAACACGCCGATCGGGTCGAAGGGATCGCCTTCAAGCGCCGGGATGCCGATCTGAGGGCCGACCACCGGCACGTCCACGACGAAGGAGCCGACGGTGTAGCCGTCCGGATCGGACTGCGCCACTTCCGCCGCGCCGGGCATCGGGCCGCCGCCGCCACCGGGTTTGTTCACCACAGCGGCAGGGACGCCATACTGCGATTGGAACTCGTCCGCGATCATGCGCGTGAGGATGTCTTCAAGGTCGCCGGGCGGGAAGGGCACGACGAATTCGACAGGTTGTTCGGGGTATTCCGCGGCGGCGGTCATGGGCAGCGCCATGAGACATGCGGCCGCGATCAGGGTCTTTTTCATTTCCATCTCCCGTTGGGCACCGGCACCCTATTCAGTGGTTTATTATTTGAACCGCCGGTATTAAAATAGCTTGCCTTGCTGATCTGCTTCTGTCAACAAAAGACGAGAGGTTCATCTCAAGGAGGCGCCATTTTGGGCGGATGTCTGGATGGGGACGATCACTAAGGCCATTGAATTGCTTGATTTTTTCTCGCCTGCCCGCTCGGAAATCGGCCTGGGGCAGTTCGTGAAGCTGTCGGGCCGGGACAAGGCCACCGTGCATCGTCACCTCGTTGAGCTGCTGGAAAACGGCTGGCTCGAACAGGACCCGGACACCCGCGCCTATCGGCTCGGTCCGGCGATTCTCCGGCTTTCGGCCGTTCGCGAAACAACCTATCCGACCCGCGCGCTGATTCGACCCGTCGTGAAGCGCATGTCGGATGAAGTCGGCGAACTTGTTCATGCGTCCCTGCTGCAAGGCGATCAGCTTTCCCCGATCTATTTCTCCGATCCGCGCAGGTATGGCGTTCAGGTGCATTTCAACCTGTCTGAATTGTTGCCCCTCCACGCAACCTCGTCCGGTGTCGCGGTTCTGACCTTCTGTCCAGAAGCGCAGCAGGAGCGCATCCTAGCTGGCAAGCTGCGCCATTTCACGGACCAGACCGTGACCGACCCCGAGGCGCTGCGTGACCTGATGGCCGCCACCCGTGAGACCGGCGTCGCGAGCTTGCCGCGGGCATTTGACCCCGAGGTCGCCTCGCAGGCGGTCGCGGTCTATGGGACGGGCGAGACGCCGGTTGGCGCAGTTTCGGTTTCGGTCCCCTCGGTGCGGGCCACGCCGGAGCACACCGCCAACCTGCGCGGGCCGCTGATCGAAGCGGCGTGCGACATCACCAGATCGCTGGGCGGCATCTATCCGCCTGATCACCCCCTGTCCCGGTTGACGGCCGGGGCCAAGTGAAGAGACTCCCATGAAAGACAGCAACTTTCTGAAAAAACACAACGCGCGCCAGATCTGGCATCCGATGGCGCATCCCGCCGACAGTATCGCCAATCCGCCGGACATCATCGTGGGCGGCGAAGGTGTGCACATCACGGATGTGGACGGCAATACCGTTCTCGATGCAGTCGGGGGGCTTTGGAACGTGAACCTCGGGTTTTCGTGCCAGCCGGTGAAAGACGCGATTACCGCACAGCTCGACCGGCTGCCGTATTACTCGATCTTTCGGGGCACGTCGAACGATGCCGTGATCGAATTGGGCGAGGTGCTGCATGACTTCTTTGCCGAGGACGGGCTGACGCGCGCCTTTTACACCTCGGGCGGGTCGGACAGCGTGGAGATCGCGCTGCGCCTTGCGCGGCAATATCACAAGACGCGCGGCGAGGCGGGCCGGGTGAAATACCTCTCGCTGAAAAAGGGGTATCATGGGACGCATACCCTTGGTGCGAGCGTGAACGGAAACTCCAATTTCCGCACCCAGTACGAGCCGCTGATGCCGGGCTGTTTCCACATTCCCGCGCCCTATACCTATCGCAACCCGTTCAATGAGACCGATCCCGAAAAGCTGGCGCAGCTTTGCCTTGCCGCGCTGGAAGACGAGATCGCGTTCCAGGGGGCCGAGACCATCGCCGCCTTTATCATGGAGCCGATCCTCGGGGCCGGCGGTGTGATCCCGCCGCATGAAAGCTTTATGCCCGGCGTGCGCGAGATTTGCGACCGGCATGGCATTCTCCTGGTCGCGGATGAGGTCATCCCCGCGTTCGGGCGCTCCGGCGACTGGTCGGGCAGCCGCCACTGGGGGGTGAAACCGGACATGATGACCACGGCCAAAGCCATCACCAACGGCTATTTCCCCTTCGGGGCCGTGATGATCTCGGACAAGGTGGCCGAGGTGTTCGAGAACGACACCACCGGCAAGGCGTCGATCGGGTCGGGCTATACCTATTCCGGCCATCCGGTGGGCGCGGCGGCGGCGCTGGCCTGTATTGCCGAAACCAAACGGCTCAATGTGAAAGACAACGCGGCGGCCCGTGGCACGCAGATTTTCGACGGGCTGAACCGGCTCAAGGAGAAATACGACATCGTGGGCGATGTGCGCGGCGGTCACGGGTTGATGGCGGCGATGGAGCTGGTGTCGGACCCGGAGACCAAGAAACCGATCGACAAGAAAACGATCGCGGCGTTGCACCGGGCGACCTATGAGGCGGGCGTCATGGTCCGTGTTTCTGGTCCGAACGTGATCCTGTCGCCGTCGCTCATCCTGTCCGAGGCGGAAGCCAACACGATCCTCGACGCGCTTGATAGCGGCTTGGGGTCGGTCGCCTGATCCCCCTTGCCCCGCACCCGTGCGGGGCAATCCGGCAAACAGCACGTGCGGCCCGCGCTTTTGCCTCGGTCTGTCAGGAAAAGAAACGGCGCGCGATGTCGTCGGGCGACATCGGGGCAACGAGGAGCGGCTGGAGCGCAAGCTGGGCCAGCCAGTCCGGGGACAGCGGTCCGGGGTTCTGGCGCGCAATGAACTGCGGCACGTGTCCTTGCGCCTGAAAACTTGCGAGCCCGTGCGGAGACAGCACGAGAAAGGCCGCGATGCGTTCGGGGTCGCCCGGAATGATGTCGCCGTTCTCTTGCGCTTCGATGATCGCCGTCACGAGAGTTTCAAGCGCCTTGGCGTTATGCAGATCGCGCGCGGCTGCGGTCGCGTCGCTGATCGGGTAGGCATGGAACATGAGCGCGAAATAGCCCCGCTCTTTGCGTGCAAACTCGATATACGCGGCACAAAGCGCGGTGAGCTGGCCCAGCGGCGTGGCCTCGGCGCGGGCCTGTGCCATCGACTGATAGCGTGTCATTTCCTCGAACCCGAGAGCCGTGACGCTGTCCAGCAGCGCGTCCTTGTCGGCGAAATGCCGGTAAACCGCCGAATGGCTCACGCCCAAGGACGTCGCCAGTTCGCGCAGCGAGAAGTTCGGGCCGCCCCGGTCGCTGATCAGTTGCACGGCTTTTTCGACCGCGGCCTTGCGCAGATCGTTGTGGTGGTAGGTGTCGCGGGTCGATGCGGTTTTGGGTGGTAGGGGTGGCATGAGCTCTTGTCGGCTTTCTTCAGGTTGTAGCGGTTTTAACCGCGGAAAGGAGATTTGGCGAGGTCGCGCCGGTCTTTCTTCGTTGCGCTGAAAACGAATCTTGACAGAACGTAACCACTGGTCACATTGTTACCAATGGTCACATAAGGCCGACAAGAACAACAGGGAAGAAAATTCATGACACAAGGTTGGACCTCACCGTCCCGGCGCAGCTTCCTGCGGCTCGGCGCCGCTGCAACTGCCACGGGCCTCTTCGCTCCCAGCATCGCGCGGGCCGCATCGAACACCATCAAGATCGGCTACGCCGGGCCGCTTTCAGGCATTCGCGCCGACTTTGGCGCCACCGATGAATGGTCGATCCAAGCGATCAAGAATCACGTCAAGAACGGGCTGACGCTGAACGGCAAGACGTATGACGTGGAACTTGTCATCCGCGACAACCGCTCTGAGCTTCAGCATTCTTCGACCGTGGCGAGCGATCTGGTTCTGCGCGAGCGCTGCAACCTGATCCTGACGCCGGACGGGGACGCGGCCATGGCCATTGGCGAACTGGCCGACACCCGCAAGGTGCCGACGATCTCATCCATGGTGCCTTGGCAGGCTTGGCTTTTCCCGCGTGGCGGCACGCCGGACAAGGGCTTTCCCTATACCTTCCACTTCTTCGCGGGTTCTGACGCGGTGCTGAACACCTTTGTCAGCATTTTCAACGCGCTCGACACCAACAAGAACGTGGGCACGCTATTCCTCGACAATCCGGCGGGGCAGGGGCTGATGCACCCGCAGATGGGCCTGCCGGCGGTTTTGGAGCAATCCGGTTACACGCAGACGGCAGCCGGTCCGTTCCAGATCACGAGCAACGATTTCTCGAACCAGGTGTCGATGTTCCGCGATGCCGAGACCAACATCCTGTCGGGCTTCATGTATGCCAACCACTTCGTTCCGTTCTGGAACCAGGTGGCGCAGTCGGGCCTGTCCCCCAAGGCCTGTGCCATGGCGGCGGCCTTCTTGTTCCCGTCGTCCGTCAACGCGCTTGGCGACCGGGGCGACGGCCTGGGCACCGAGGTGTGGTGGACCCCGAATTTCCCGTTCGAAAGCTCGGTCACGGGCCAGAGCGCCAAGGCGCTTGCCGCACAGTGGGAAGAGGATACCGGCCAGCAATGGACGCAGCCGCTCGGCTATGGTCACGCGATGTGGGAAGTCGGGCTTGCCGCGCTTGCCAATGCCGCGGACCCGCTGGATCCCGACAGCCTGCGCGAAGGCATCGCCACGCTGAATACGGACACGATCGTTGGCCCGGTCGATTTCGCCAATAGCCCGGTCAAGAGCACAGCGATCACCGGTCTCGTAGCGGGGCAATGGCGCAAGAGCGCCGGTGGCAAGTATCCCTACGAGCTCAAGATCGTGGACAACGAACTGATGCCGCAGGTGCCGGTTGAAGAAGAAGTTGTTCCCCTGTCCTTGTAATGTTTTGTGAAAAGGGGAACGCGCTTCTGCGGGCCACCGGACTGTCCAAGTCGTTCAACGGTGTGCCTGCAGTTGCGTCTGTCGATCTTGACCTCGACATCGGGGAAAGTGTCGGCGTCATCGGTCCCAACGGCGCGGGCAAAAGCACGCTGTTGGGGTTGCTTGTCGGATCACTGAAAGCGGACGAGGGCCGCCTCATCATGGAAGGCCGCGACCTGACACGAATGGCGGTGCACCGTCGCGTGTCGGCGGGGATCGCGCGGGCCGCGCAGATCCCGCAAACCTTCGGGCGGCTTACGGTGGCTGAGAACCTGCGCCTGCCCGCGGTGTTCGGTGCCGGGCTTCATGGCGCCGAGGCTGAACGTTGGGTCGAAGAGGTGCTCGAAATGTGTGGGCTGGCCGAGCTGGCCGGCACCGATGCCGAACACCTGGGCCTGCTCAGCCGCAAGCGGCTGGAACTGGCCAAGGCGGTCGCGGCGCGCCCCAAGGTCTTGCTCCTGGACGAGGTGGGCGCGGGTCTGACCGAGCCGGAAATCGAACAGATCATGGAGCTGGTGCGCAAACTGCGCGACGGCCGGGCGGTGATGTGGGTGGAGCATATCCCTTTCGCTTTGCGCGGCGTCTGCGAGCGGCTCGTGGTCATGGACAAGGGGGCCAAGATCCTCGACGGCCCGTTCGAAGAAGTCTGGGCCGATCCCGATCTGCAAGCGATCTACATGGGGGTGCCCGACGATGAAGTTGCTTGAGATCGACAACATAGCCGCGTCTTACGGCGAGCTTCGGGCGCTCGACGGGCTGTCGTTCAGCATTGACGACCACGAAACCTTGGCGCTGGTCGGCGCGAACGGTGCGGGCAAGACGACGCTGTTGCGCGTGCTTTGCGGGTTGATGACCCCAACCCGGGGCGAGATCCGCATCGACGGCGTGGCCCTGGCGCCGGGCGATCCGCGGGCCGCGGCAAACGCGGGTCTGGCCCTGGTGCCGGAGGGGCGTCTGCTGTTCGACAGCCTCTCGATCGAAGAGAACCTGCTGATCGGGCAATCGGCCCGAACCGGGATATGGTCGCTCGACGCGATTTACGAGCTGTTCCCGATCCTGCGCGACAAGCGGCGCCTGTCGCCTGCCGCGCTGTCCGGCGGGCAACAGCAGATGGCCGCGATCGGTCGGGCGCTCGCGGCCAACCCGCGCGTGCTTTTGTGTGACGAGATTTCGCTGGGCCTGTCGCCGCTGATAACCGGCGAGGTCTATGCCGCCCTTGAACGCGTGCAGGCCGAAGGCACCGCGCTTGTCGTGGTCGATCAGGACGTGACCCGGGCCGCCAGGATCGCGGACCGCGTCGCCTGCATGTTCCAGGGCCGCGTGACCTTTGAGGCCGAGGCCGCGACGGCCAATGCCGCAACGTTGAAAGACGCCTATTTCGGATTGACCGCATGATACAGACAACCATTGAACTCTTGTTCCAGGGCATCACGCTGGGCGGGCTCTACGGGGTGATCGGGGCCGGGCTGGCCCTGACCTTCGGCATCCTCAGGGTCGTGAACCTTTCACACGGCGAGATGATCACCATCGGCGCTTTCGTGGCGGTCGGCCTGGTGACCGTCATGCCCGCCTTGCCTATCGCGCTGGTCCTTGTGGGAGCCTTCGCCGCCTGTGCCCTGATCGGCGGGCTGCTTCAGGCTGCCTTCGTCGAACGCGCGATGGCGTTTCGCGACCCGATGGTGCCGATGCTCGTGACCTTCGGCATCGCCGTGATCCTGCGCAACCTCCTGGTCGAAACGGCGGGCGCGGACCTGCGCGGGCTGGATGTCGGCGGAATTGCCCAGCGAAGTTTCCAGATCGGCGGCATGTCGTTCGGTGCGCTGCCGCTGGTGACGCTCGTCCTCGCTGTCGCCGTGTTCGTGGGCCTGTCGCTCCTGATCCGCCGCACCGCCTTCGGGCGCGAAGTGCGCGCCTTGTCGGACCGGCCCGAGATCGCAGCCCTTATGGGGGTGCGGGTGAAACATGTGTATGTGAAGGTCGCTGCCCTCGCGGCAGGGTTCGCCGCGCTTGCGGGCGTGCTTCTGGCCATGCGGGCGAGCGTTTCGCCCTATTCCGGGGTTTCTTACCTGCTGGTCGCCTTCGAAGTGGTCGTGCTGGGCGGTCTCGGTTCGACCCGCGGCGCTTTTGCTGCCGGCGTCTTGCTCGGCGTCGTCCAGATCGTGAGCAGCCGGTTCGACAGCAACGCGGGGCTTCTCTACGTCCACCTGACCTTTTTCGCGATCCTCATCGTTCGCGCCATTTCCGGGAGGCTGTCGTGATGGATCGCCATATGAACCTCATCCTGCTGGCGGGCGGGTTCGCCGCAGCTCTTGCCGGGGCCTTCGTCTTCGAGCCGGGGATGCTTTTCCTGCTGACCGAGGTGATGGTCGTTCTGATCCTCGCCCAGATGTGGAACCTGCTTGCAGGCTTCGGCGGGCAGGTGTCGCTGGGTCAGCAGGCGTTTTTCGGGCTGGGGGGATACCTTTTGTTCCTTGGCGCCAATTCCACGCAGATCCCCTTGTGGGTCTGGCTTGGCGTCACGCCGCTCATCGTCGGACTGCTCGCGGTGCCCCTGGGCCTTGTCGTGTTCCACCTCAAGAACGCCTATTTCGCCGTGGGCATGTGGGTCGTGGCCGAGATCCTTGCCGCCGTTTTCATGCGTTTTGACTTTCTCGGCGGATCGGCCGGGATCGTGCTGCGCCCCGGTGGCGCCTCCATGACCATGAACCCCGAGCGGCTGGTGTTCTTTATCGCGGCCTTTGGTTTTGTTGCGATCATCGTCGCGCTGCGGCTGTTTCTGAAGTCCACCACCGGGCTCGCGCTTCTTGGGATGCGCGACAGCCCGGATGCGGCTTCGGCCTGCGGCGTGGACGTGCGCCGAATGCACCTGATGGTCTTCGTGATTGCCGCCATGGGCTGCGCGGCGGGCGGATCGCTCTACTACATCACGACGCTCTACATCTCGGCAGCGGATGCGTTCCAGATGAACTGGCTGATCGTGATGATGTTCGTCTCGATCATCGGCGGGCTGGGCACGCTCACCGGGCCGATCATCGGCACGCTTCTGTTCATCATGATCCGCGAGGCGATGACCAGCGCGGGCTTTTCCGGCGGCACCTACTGGATCGTCATGGGAGCGCTTGCGGTGGTCGTTCTGCTGCTGGCTCCGCGCGGCCTTTGGCCGCTGATCCGGGATTTCCATTTTCGCAAGACAGGCAGAGTAACACGATGACACGTTTCCCAACCTCCGAACCCCATCATTGGACCACGACAGAAACGCTGGAGGCGCTGGCGACCCGTGCCATCGGCGCCGAAGAACTGCTCGACAACGCGCTGGCCCGGCTGCCCGGCACTGCCGACAGCGTGAATGCCGTGGTCGAGATCAACGAGGATCAGGCCCGGGCCACGGCGCAGGCGGTGGACCGGGGCGAGATCACCGGGCCGCTCGCCGGGCTCGCCATGACCGTCAAGGATTGTTACGAGGTCGAGGGTTTTGCCACAACGGCGGGCATCCCGGACCTCGCCGAGTACCGGCCGACGCGCGACGCCGACACTATTGCGCGGCTCAAAGGCGCCGGGGCGGTTATCTTTGGCAAGACCAACGTGCCGCTCGCCGCCTCCGACCACCAAAGCTATAACCCGATCCACGGCGTGACACGAAACCCGTGGGACGGGACGCGCAGCGCGGGCGGGTCGTCCGGCGGGTCGGCGGCGGCGCTGGCCGCGGGTCTGACCCCGCTGGAACTGGGCAGCGACATCGGCGGGTCGATCCGGGTGCCCGCGCATTATTGCGGTGTCTACGGTCACAAGCCGACATACGGCATCGTCTCGTCGCGGGGGCACGTGCCGCCGGGGCCGGGGGCGCTGACGCCGTCGCCCCTGGCAGTCTGTGGGCCCCTGGCCCGTAGTGCGCGGGACCTCGGCCTTGCGATGGACCTGCTTGCAGGCGGTCATCCGGGCTATGACCTTGCACTGACGCCGCCGCGTGTTGCGTCGATCCGGGGGGCGCGTGTCGTCCTTTGGCTGGACGGGTTCCCGGTGGACACGGGCTACCGCGCTGCACTGTCGAATTTTGCCGATATGCTGGAAGCAGAGGGCGCCATCGTCACCCGCCTGTCCGGCCCCATCGCGCCGGTCGACCCTGCCGATGACCTCTATTTCCGCATGTTGTTCGCCGTGATCGGATCGGGCATGCCGGATGACGAGGTGGCGGGCTTTGAACACGCGGCGAAGGATCTGCCCGACCATCCGTTCGCGGCGACCATTGCCGCCACCATGCGGGCGAGCGTGGCCGAGATGGCCGCGTTGCAGGAGCGGCAGGCGCACTACATCGCCAGGTGGCGCGCGGTGTTCGAGGAGGCCGACATCGTGCTGGCCCCCGTCTCGATGAACACGGCCTTCACGCACCAGGTCGATGATGGTCACGGTCCCCTGCCGCAATTGCGGCGCACACTTGCGGTGTCGGGCGAGGAGCGGCCCTATATGGAAAACCTGCTGTGGCCGGGGGCCGCGACGCTCGCCCATCTGCCCGCGACGGTTCGGCCCCTGCCGGAGCTTGTGAACGGGCTGCCTGCCGGGGTGCAGATGATCGGCGACCTCTATGGCGATCGCACCACGCTGGCCTTCGCCGCCGCTTGCGATCGCGCCTTCGGCACCGCGCCCCTGGCCCCTGGTTTTCGCTAATGGGGATGATTGACAGACCGACGACACGTTATGTCGCCACCCTGCATGTCACCATCTCGGAACCGTTTATGGTCGGGCCGGTGGGTCACCGTGTCCGCGCCGTGGTGCCGATCACGGGTGGCACGATCAGCGGCCCCGGGATCAATGGCGAGGTTGTGCCCGGTGGGTTTGACTGGGCCTGGCTTGACGACGATGGCTGTGCCGATGTCGAAGCGCATTACGTGCTGAAGCTGGATGACGGCAGTTTCGCAACCATCGTGAATGCCGGGTCCTGCGTGCCCGTGCCCGGCGAGGATGACACGTTTTCGGGCAAGGCCGTGCCCCGGTTCGAGACCGGCTCGCAGGTCTATGCATGGCTCAACACCTCGCAATTCGTTTGCCGCTTCACATCGCGGATGGCCGACGGCTTTGTCGATCTTGAGGTCTTCGTCGTCGATTGATCGACGATAAAGCGGCGCGTGCCCGGCCCTCACTCCCGGGGCCTCGGCTCGCGCCGGTCTTGGCGGTATCGCGTGGCCGATCCGCCCGTCCGGGACTTGAACCACCGGCTGAATGCGCTGACCTCGGAATAACCCAGCCGTGACGCGATCTCGCCGATGGCAAGGTCCGAGTTCGTTAGCAAGGACTCGGCCTCGGCCTGCCGGATCGCATTGAGTTCCCGGCGAAACGACAGGCTCAGCGCCCGAAGGCGATAGTCCAACTGAGATACGGATATGCCGAGAGCGCCCGCGATCGCGTCGGCGGTCACGGGACGCTCCTTGCGAAAATGCTCCCGGACCTTTCGTTGAACCGCCTCCACGAAGTCCACCGGCTTTTCGGCTTCGGCCCGTTCCGCGTCCAGCGCATCCTGTATCAGGGCAACGATCCGGGGATCGGCCTGTGGATTCTCCGAGAACAGCTGGGACTTGGGAAAAAGGATACGGTTCATGCCGCATCCAAAGCGGATCTCGCAATTCAGGGCGCGGGACATGATGTCAGGCGTCGACAGGCACGGATGCTCGAATTCCATCCGCGTCGGCGTCCAGTTCTGTCCGAGCGAGAACTGAAAACAGCGTAGCTGCACCATCATCGAAAACTCGGCATCCTGCGCTTTGAAAAGCGGGTCCGGTCCCGGCGCGAGGTATTCGACCACCGCCATGTCGCCC
>DOUP01000143.1 GCA_003520545.1 Maritimibacter sp.
GGGCGTTGCCCCTCGCGCTCCCCAGGATATTTCAGGCACGATGAAGAAGCTGGTGTGGATCAGGTGTCGGGGCGGATGAGGCCGAGGCCGCGCAGGTAGATGCCGATGCCGGTTTCCAAGAGGTCTTCGGGCGGGAAGGGCGATTTGGTGCCCGGCGAGCCACGTGAGAACAATTCCACCACGCCGTGCGACATGGCCCAGACATGGGCCGAGACCATGCGCGCGGGCGGGCGGCGATCCTCGGGCAATTCCGCCATCAGGGTTTCGGCGGCCTTCTCCAACGTTCCGAAGGCCCGGTTCGCCACGTGGGCGAGATCCGGGTTCCGGTTTATCGAGATGCCGCTTTCAAACATCGAGATGTAGTGCCCCGGGAATTTCCGGGCGAAGGCGAGGTAGGCGCGCCCCGTGGCCTCGAACGACGCCAGCGAGGAGGGCTGACCCTTCTCGTAGGCGTGCTCCATAAGGTCGGCGAAAATCTCATACCCTTGGCGTGCGGCCTCGGCGATGAGGTCTTCGCGTCCTGCGAAATGGCGATAGACGGCGGCCGGCGTGACGCCCGCCTGCTTGGCGGCCTCGGACAGCGTGAAGCCGGTCGGCCCCTTGGCCTCGATCAGGGCGAGGGCGGCTTCGACCAGCGCTTGGCGGAGGTTGCCGTGGTGATATCCGCGTTTTTTCCCGGCCATCAGCTCCGCCATTCCCACGGTGAGATCGCGATCTTGGGGTCTGGCGCGCCGAGGTCTTTTCTGCCATTGTAGTCAATATCTTGCAGGACAGCGTTAATCGCGTTGATGCGCGCGCGGCGCTTGTCGTCCGAGCGGATCACGGTCCAGGGCGCATAGGTGAAATTCGACTTGTCGAAGGTTTCCGCGATTGCCTCGGAATAGGTATCCCAGCGATTGAGGCCTTCGACGTCGATCCAGGACAGTTTCCAATGTTTCATCGGGTCCTGTTCGCGCGACAGGAAGCGGCGCAGTTGTTCGGGTTGCGAGACATTGAGCCAGAGCTTGACGAAGTGGATGCCTTCGTCGACCAGCATCTCTTCGAACGCGGGAAGCTGGCGGAAGAAGCCCGCGCGTTGGGCATCGGTGCAGAAATCGAAAACCTTCTCCACGACGCCGCGGTTATACCAAGAGCGGTCGAAGAGCACGATTTCACCCGACGTGGGAAGCTGGCGCACGTAGCGTTGGAAATACCATTCACCCGCTTCCCGGTCCGAGGGTTTCGGCAGTGCCACGGTGCGGGCCACGCGCGGGTTCAGGTTTTCGCGAAAGCGCTTGATCGTGCCGCCTTTACCCGCGGCGTCGCGACCTTCGAAGATCACCACGACCCGTTTGCCGGTTTCCTTCACATCCGCCTGAAGCTTGGCCAGCTCAAGCTGGAGCGCCTCCAGCGCGTCTTCGTAGTCGTCCTTGTCCATCCATTCGTCGTAAGGATGGTTCGGGTCCAGGATGTCTTTCTTGTCAGCGCGTTCGACCGCGTCGCGCACCTCTTGCGGCGCGTTCTTTTCGAGGAATTCGCTGATGGCGCCGTCGAAAGGCAGATCCATGTTAGTCTCCATTACATTCGGAAACCACTTATGCCTATTTGACGCCTGCGCGCAACGCGGCGCGGTCTATGGCGGCGATCACTTCGTCCATCGCGACATGTTGCGGCATGTGGCCAACGCCGGGGAGAACGGTGAGGTTGGCGTTCTGAACCTCGTTTGAAAGCGGCACCGAGTGGACGTTGAGGCCGACGATTGTGTCGGCGTCGCCATGGATGATTTCGACCGGGACGGTTACATCCGGGTAGTGCGCGATCTGGGCTGGCAGCATTTCGAGGAGTTCGTGGCGCTGCTGGGCGTTCGCGACGAAGTTTTCCGGCAGGAGGATGAGGCCTTTGCCGATATACTCCGCGTAGCCTTCGGGCATGGCGTTCGGGTCGAACACCCGTGCGATCTGGGTGCCGAGGTAGTCGTGGGGCAGCCAGGCCGAGATGAGGTGGCCCAGGATCGGTCCGATCACCGGCTGGGAAAGGAGGCGATAGAGCGTTTCGCGCCCGGTTTCCCACGTGTGCGTGGCACCCGCGATGTCGACGGCGGCGGCCATATCGTCCTGGTGACGGGTGGCCCAGTTGAGGAGCAGCGCGCCGCCGAAGCTTTGGCCTGCGACAACCGGGTTTTCGACACCGAGCGCCTTGGAGGTTGCCACGAGCAGGTCGGTCTGTTGATCCACGGTCACGTCGTTTGCCGCAAGCGGCGGCGTGTAGCCCAGACCCGGCCGGTCGATGATGGTGACGCGGTAGGTCTCGGCCAGCACTGGCGCGATGTCGAAGGTCCAGTCGCGGGTCGACCCGGAGGCGCCATGAATGAGCACGAGGTCGGGGCCGGTCCCGATCTGGACGTAGTGCACCGGATGGCCGCCCACGGTGATGAACTGGCCTTCGGGCGGGTGCGATGCGTAGGCGGCCAGACGACGGTTTTCGACGCGGATCATCGTCCACACGGCGAAGAGCGCGAGGATGAGGAGAAGGCTAAGCACCGATTTCATTGAGATCGTAAGGCGTCGTTTGGTAAATCTCGTTGATCCAGTTGCCGTAGAGCAAATGGGCATGGCTACGCCAGCGGTTCAGCGGCGGACGTTTGGGGTCGTTGTCGGGGTAATAGTTCAGGGGCACCTCGATGGGTTTTCCCGCCTCGACGTCCCGGTCGTATTCCTGTTTCAACGTGTCCGAGTCATATTCGAAGTGGTTGAAGATATAGAGCGCGCGGTGCGCCGTATCTTCGACCAGACAGGGTCCGGTATCCTCGGACCCGAGAAGGGTGGTCAGCCCGTCCGCGGCGTCGATTTCGTCCTGCTTCATCTCGGTCCACCGGCTCACTGGAATATGACAGATGTCCGAGAAGCCACGAAGATAGTGTGAAGAAGGTTGCAAATTTTCCTGCGGAAAACAGCCGAAAGCTTTCTCCGCGAGCATATGTTTCTTCACGCCGTGGAAATGATGGATCATCGCCATGCCGCCCCAGCACACACCGAAGGTGGAATGGACGTTGGTCTGAGTCCAGTCCATCACCTCTCGCATTTCGTCCCAATAGGTCACGTCCTCGAAATCGAGGTGTTCGATGGGTGCGCCCGTGATGATGAGACCGTCGAACTTCTGAT
The DNA here is from genome assembly GCA_003520545.1 of Maritimibacter sp. Lineage (GTDB taxonomy): Bacteria > Pseudomonadota > Alphaproteobacteria > Rhodobacterales > Rhodobacteraceae > Maritimibacter. The sequence continues at coordinate 3,141 of DOUP01000143.1, forward strand.
CCTTCACTTCCTGAAAGGTGCGATAGAACGTGCCCATGTGCTTTTCGGGCGTGTTCTTGGAGAAGTGCTCCGTCATCTTGATGAGCGTCAGCTCGATCTGAACGGGGGTGGCGCCGATCAGGCGGGCGAACTGGGTCTCGGTCTGGATTTTCTTGGGCATCAGGTTGAGAAGCCCGATACGAAGCGGTCGGATGTCCTGCCGCGCGGCCTGATCCTCACGCATGACCATCACGCCTTCGTTCGTCAGAACGTCGGCAGCGGGTAGGTCGGCGGGAATGCGGATCGGCATGGGGGTGTCTCCGGACTTGGGTCAGGATGAGATAGAGGGTCTAGGCGCGGGCCTCAAGTGCTGTGGCGATGAGAGCGTCCACGTCTTCGGGCGTCTTGACCTTGGCCACGTCATGGGCCGAGACCGTCACGCCCCAGTTCTTCGCCATGGCCGCGTAGCGCGGTTGGCGGTGGGCCAGCGCGCGGGCGTAGGTCGAGCGGATGAAATCGTCTGGATCGACCTGCGTTTCGGTCAGATTGTGCGTGTCGAGGTATTCGGCCCAGCAGGCTTCCAGAAATTCGGGCTGGTAATACATTGGCTTTGGCGCGCGGGAGAAGCGGCGGATGAGTTCCTCTGTGTGAGCCTCGGAGCCTTCGATCCAGACCAGAAGCAGATGGTCGGACAGCGCCGTGAGGACCGGATCGGCGGGGTCTTCGGGATCGACGACTTCACAGATGGAGCCGCCGCTGTCGCAAACGAAATTCTCATATCCATAAAGCGCGCGGGCCCGGTCGATGAAGCGGACCGTGTCGTGGAGCGCGGCGATCTCGGCCTCGCGGTGTTGTTCCTGACGCGCCATATACTCGGCAAAGGGCAGGCCGCCCTTGTCCGGGTCGCCGGGTTTTCCGAGGTAAGTGGACAGCGGCGCGATATTGTCGAAGGTGATGTTGGAGGCGATATAGACGCTGTCGGTCAGGAGCAGCTCGCGCAGGAGCGGGCTTTTCATCGCCTCGGCTTTGAAATTGTCCGCGATGTATTCGCCCATGTACCGCGTGCCGATGCGGTAATCGACGGAGTAGTGAAACCACTCGCCCTCGTCGCGCAGCATGGAGGCGAGGTAGGTCTTGCCCAAGCCGGACATGCCGAAAAAGAGGACATGTTTGCCCGTGGCGCTGCGCCAGTCTTGTGCTGTGGGATAGAGCATTATTTGCGCCTTTCGCCTGTGTCGTCCTGCCGCCCGAGGGTCGTGTCCCCGGGTTTTTAACTGGCCGCGGGTGGGGGGACCAGAGGGTTCAGGGTTTTGCCCGCGGGCTGCGCATTGAAAACCGCAGGTTGACCCAGTTGGCGGTCAGGATGATCGCGGCACCGATGATGAGCGGCGCATCCACGCCTTCGTTGTAGAACAGCCAGCCGACCAGTGCGATCAGGGGCAGGCGGGCGAAGTCGATGGGCATCACGATGGTGGCGGGCGCGAGTTTGAGGGCCGTCGTGAGACAGAAATGCGCGGCCAGACCGGCGATGCCGATCAGCACCAGCCACGGGGCGCTGGTTGCGTCGGGCAAGGCCATGTCCCCGTCAATCGCGGCGAGCACGAGCCCGAAGACCGCTTGCATCGTCGTGAGGTAGAACAGGATCGTGGTCAGGCTTTCGGTCCGGGTGAGGCGGCGGGTGAAGACGGCGGAGCCCGCGAAACCGATGGCGGCCAACATGGCCGAGAACGTGCCGAAGGACAGCTCCGCGCCCCAGGGGCGTGTCAGGACGAGGATGCCGACGAACCCCATCAGGGCGGCGAAGGCGCGAACCCGCGTGATCGGTTCGGCGAGGATCAGGGCGGACAGGGGCAGGACCCAGAGCGGGACCGTGAATTCCAGCGCAAAGACCTGTGCCAGCGGGATCACCGACACGGCGTAGAACCACAGGTTCTGCCCGGCGAAGTGCGAGACATTGCGCAGCGTGTGGAGGCCGATCCGGTCCGTGCGCATCTCGTGCCACCGGTTTCCGAAAGCCATGGCGAGGACCACGATCATGATCCCGACGCAGGAGCGATAGAACATCGTCTCGAACGTGTCGTGGCTGATCGAGACTTCGCGCCCGGCAATCGCCATGGTCGAAAAGGAGGCAATCGCCCCGACCATCCAGAGCGAAGCAGTCAGGATCGGGTTCGCGGGGCGTTTCATCGTGGGATCGGGCGTCGCGGTCATGGCCTTGAGTGCCAGCGCCGCGCGCCGCGATCAAGGCTTATCGAAGGATAATCGGCGAAGGCCCAAGCTCGGGATCGCGATGTCTGCGGTCAGGTCGCGGTCTCCCGAGGCGACCGGGTCACTTACATTCGGCGCCGTGCGAGATAATTCGTCGTGGTGAAGTTCTCTTCCTGCTCGCTGTAAGCGTTCACACGGTTCACGCCGAACGGCGTGATGCGGTAGAGGTCGAATCCGGCCGCTTCGAAGAAATACCAGAAGTCCTGAAAATAAGTCCGGGTGTCGATGTTGCAGCCCCCGAATTCGAACTGGATCACCTCGGTGTTGGAAAGCGCGTCTCCGAAGCCGGAGAGAACGTCAAGTTCATGTCCTTCAACGTCGATCTTGCAGATGTCGATCGAGGCCCGGTCGAGTGTTCTGGACCAGTAATCCTCGAAGCGCACGATCTGGATCGTTTCTTCGGTCGACATGTCGATATCATGGTGATCGAGTCGGCGCTTGGTGAGGCTGGCCAGACCGGAGCCGGGTTCGTTTGTAAAGAGCACGGCCTCACCGGTTTCGCGCGACACCGCGTAAGGTTCGACCGAAACACGGGGATCATGGTCAAAACGTTCGCGAAGCCCCGTGATATTGACGGCCGCGGGTTCGAAGATCACCACGGTCGTATCGGGGGCGGCAGCAAGAAGCTCTCGTGTATAGAGCCCCTTGTTCCCGCCGATGTCGACGCAAAGACGCGCAGGGTGGCCCAGCAACTTCATCGCCTGCTGGACCTCTTTCTTCAGCGTCGCCGCCCCATATCCCTTCCCAAGGTAGAAGGCCGCATTGCGTTCAATACGTCGGAGGGTTCGGTAAAGCATCGTGGTCCTGAATGGGTTGGCGGGAAAAACGGACCCCTGATCGGTGTGGCGCTGGGGTGTTAACCTGTCAAAGACCCCTGCGCGTGCGGGATCACTCCCACTCGATGGTGCCCGGCGGTTTCGAGGTGATGTCGTAGGTCACGCGGTTGATCCCCGGCACTTCGTTGATGATCCGGGTTGCGGTTTCACCGAGGAAGTCGTGGGTGAAGGGGTAATAATCCGCCGTCATGCCATCGACCGACGTTACCGCGCGCAGCGCGCAGGCGTAATCGTAGGTGCGTCCGTCGCCCATGACACCCACGGTGCGCACCGGCAGGATCGCGACGAAGGCCTGCCAAATCTCGTCGTAAAGCTCGTGCTTGCGGATCTGGTCGATATAGACTGCGTCCGCCTTGCGCAGGATGTCCAGCTTGTCACGGGTGATCTCGCCGGGGCAGCGGATGGCGAGGCCCGGTCCGGGGAAGGGGTGGCGCCCGATGAAGGAGGCGGGCAGGCCAAGCTCATGACCCAGCGCCCGGACTTCGTCCTTGAACAGTTCGCGCAGCGGTTCGACCAGCTTGAGGCCCATCTTTTCCGGCAGGCCGCCCACGTTGTGGTGCGACTTGATCGTGACGCTCGGCCCGCCCGAGAAGCTGACGCTTTCGATGACGTCGGGGTAGAGCGTGCCCTGGGCAAGGAAATCGGCGCCCTCGATCTCGCCCGCGTATTTCTGGAACACGTCGATGAAGAGCTTGCCGATGATCTTCCGCTTGGTCTCCGGGTCCGAGACGCCTTCGAGTTCGCCGAGGAACAGGTCGCTTTCATCCGCGTGGATCAGCTTCATGTTGTAGTGGTCGCGAAACATCGTGACGACTTCTTCGGCCTCGTTAAGCCGCAGAAGGCCGTGGTCCACGAAGACGCAGGTCAGCTGGTCGCCGATGGCTTCGTGAAGCAGAACGGCGGTGACGGAGCTGTCCACGCCGCCCGACAGGCCACAGATCACCTGTTTGTCGCCCACTTGGTCGCGGATCTTCTGGATCGCTTCCTCCTTGTAAGCGCCCATGGTCCAGTCGCCTTTGAACCCGGCGATGCGCACGAAGTTTTCGTAAAACGTCTTGCCGTTCGGGGTGTGGTGCACTTCCGGGTGGAACTGCACGGCATAGAACCGGCGGTCCAGATCGGCGGTGATCGCGAAGGGCGCGTTGGGGGAGGTGCCGTAGACCTCGAACCCCGGTGCGATTTCGGAGACGTGATCGCCGTGGGACATCCAGACCTGTTCACGCCCGCCGAGGAACCAGCCAAAGAGGAGATCGGTGGGATCGTTCTGCGGCTCGACGTAAGCGCGGCCGAATTCGGCGGTGCCATGCCCGCGCTCGACCTTGCCACCGAGCATGTGCATCATGACCTGCTGGCCGTAACAGATGCCCAGGATCGGAACGCCGAGGTCAAAGACGCTTTCGGGCGGTCGCGGCGAGTCCTCGTCGATGACGGAGGCCGGTCCACCGGAGAAGATCACGGCTTTCGGCGCGAAGTCCGCGAGGAAGGCGTCGGTGACGTTCTGGTAGGGGTGGATTTCGCAGTAGACGTTCAGCTCGCGCAGACGGCGCGCGATAAGCTGCGTCACCTGGCTGCCGAAGTCGATGATGAGAAGGCGGTCGTGGGATGTCTGGTCCATAGAGGCTGATTAGGACCGGGGACGCATTGGCGCAAGGCCGAAACCGCTTTGCGGGGCAGGGTAAGCGCCATAAGTTGTGGATAAAGAAAGGACGGACCATGAGTGACGATATCTACCACCTCTCCGCGAAAGACATCGACGCGATGGAGGGATTGGCGAAGACCCATTTCCTGAACCCGAAAGCGCAACGGGTGAACAAGAGCCTGGGCGATGTGACAGGTCTGACCGGCTTCGGGTTTCATATCATCGAGGTCAAACCGGGTTTTGAGACCACGGAGCACCACGTCCATCACCACGAAGATGAATGCGTTTTCGTTCTGGAAGGTCATGCGACCGCGCGGATCGGAGAGGACCGGGTCGAGATCGGTCCCGGCGATTTCATCGGGTACCGGAAGGGCGGTTTGGCCCATACGATTGAAAATACGGGCGATCAAACCCTTCGGATGATCGTCGTGGGAGAGCGGCTGGCGCATGATGTGGGCGACTATCCCGACAAGCAAAAGCGCATCTACCGGCAGGTCGGGCTTGCGTGGAACGTGGTCGACCATGCGGACATTCACGAACCGACGGGCGCGGGCAAGAAGTAGGCCCCTGCGTCGTTAACACGCGCGAAATGTCGCAATTTCGCCGGGGCGCCCGCGACCCACGGGCTATGTCGGAAGGAGATAAACCGAGGAATCGCGCATGTCCGATGAGATGACCAACACCCCGAGCCGCCGTCGTGGACGTTCCGGAGGGGGCGCAGCGCGCCGCGCTGAACGAACCGCCGTGAGTTTCGAAGTCGCGCCAACTATCCAGCGCAAGACGCCGACGCTCGAACTCCTCGACGAAGAAACGCTCCAGATCATCGAGACCAACGCGGAAACCGTGCTGGAAGAGATCGGGGTCGTGTTCTCGGAAAACCCCAAAGCCCTGGAACGGTGGCGCGAAGCGGGTGCCGATGTGCGCGGTGACCGGGTTCATATTCCCCGTGGACTGGCGCGGGAGCTTTGCAAGACCGCGCCCTCGCAATTCACCCATCACGCCCGCAATCCCGAGAAGTCGGTCGAGATCGGGGCCAACAACCTCGTGTTCGCGCCGGTCTATGGCCCGCCATTCGTGCGCGATTACGACGGTGGACGGCGCTATGCCACCATCGAGGATTTCCGGAATTTCGTGCGGTTGGGCTATATGTCCAAATGGTTGCATCTGTCGGGTGGCACGGTGTGCGAACCGACGGACGTGCCGGTGAACAAGCGTCACCTCGATATGCTCCATGCGCACATCACTCTGTCGGACAAACCCTACATGGGGGCGGTTACGGATGCGGAATGGGCGCGCGATTGCGTCGAGATGTCCAAGATCGTCTTTGGTGAAGACTTCGTCGATCAGAACGCGGTCATGACCTCGCTCATCAACATCAACTCGCCGCTGACCTTCGACAACGTGATGATGAACACCTTGGAGGTCTATGCCGAGGCGAACCAGGCCTGCATCGTGTCGCCCTTCATCGTCGGCGGCGCCATGGCGCCCGTGACGGTTGTCGGCACGCTGACACAGGTGCTGGCCGAAGTGACCGCCGGCGTAGCCTATAGCCAGCTTGTGCGCCCCGGCGCGCCGGTCATTTTCGGGGCCTTCGTGACCTCGATCGACATGGGGTCGGGGGCGCCGACCTTCGGCACGCCCGAAGCGGCGCAGATCACCACCGGTGCAGGTCAGCTTGCGCGCCGCCTGGGGCTGCCGTTCCGGTCGGCCGGGGGCTTTACCGGGTCCAAGATCAATGACGCGCAAGCCGGGTATGAAACCGCCAATTCGCTCCAGATGGGGATGAACGCCGGTGTGAATTTCATGCTGCACGCCTGTGGCTGGCTCGAAGGCGGGCTTGTGGCAAGCTTCGAGAAGTTTGTGACCGACGCGGACCAGCTTGGAACCCTGCACAAGTTTGCGGCCGGTGTGGCGAACGATGAAAACGGGCAGGCCATGGATGCGATCCGTGAGGTCGGGCCCGGCGGCCACTACCTGGGCTGCGCCCATACGCAGGCGAATTTCAAAGAAGCGTTCTGGTCCTCCAAGGTGTTCGACTACAAGCCGTTCGAAACCTGGTCCGACGAAGGTGCGCAGGACACGGTCGCGCTGGCCTCGAAACGGGTCACGTCGATGTTGGGGAGTTACCAGGCGCCTGCGCTGGACCCCGCGGTGCGTGACGCGCTGGAAGCCTATATCGCCAAACGTAAAGACGAAATGCCCGACGCCTATACCTGATGCAGCCGATGGACGGGCGCGGGTTCCGGGAGGGCCTGCGCCTCGCCCATCAGCGCGGTCAGAACCCGGATGTGACGGCCAGCGTCGTAGTCGATCTGGCCGGCCTTGCGCTGTGCATTAAGGTCGTGCTCCCGGTCGATCAGCTCCGGGAGGACCTTGGCCGGTGAGGGCGGGCGTGTATGCCCCAGGATCGGTCCCAAGTCGCGGTCACGGTCATAGCGCGTGAGCGCGTGGCGAGCCGCTTGCACGAGCAACGGCGGACGTTTGAGGGACGACAGGGCGGTCAGGGAATCGGTCATTAGGTGCTCCGAAAGTGATTCGAGCACCCTGTATGACACAACCTTTAGGCGTGTTGCGTCAGACCCCGGTTTGCACCGTTCGGTCGGTTAGCTCCCTGTTATCCACAAGATAAGAGGCTGTTTTTGTGCCTGAGTACTGTGGTTTTCCACCAGTAAACACAATTGCCTGTGGATAACGACTCAACGTAGGGTTGCATTGTTTCTAATACGCGAACAATGAAGGGAAAGTTCATGTTTGATCATCGAGAAGCTTTTTCCGCAGCTTCGACCAGACTTCCGACATGGGTTCCCTCCCAAGTGAAGACCTATCTCGCCCACACCGAAGGGGGCGCCAGTCTGAGGCACATCGCACGAAAGAGCGGCTGCCATGCTTCGACCGTCATGCGTCAGGTCCGGCGTACGGAAACCCTGCGCGAAGACCCCCTGGCCGATTCCGCTCTTTCGTCATTGGAAACCTTTTTGCGTAGCGCTGGCATGGCGCGCGCAGAGCGCGAGGAAACTCTCATGACGATGGCCAGGACGGATCAGGAACAAGAGCGGCTCAACCGCGATATCTTGCGGGCCTTGAAGGCGCTGTCGGACCCAAAGGCGCTTCTCGTGATCGCGGACGGGGTCGAAGATGCGGTTGTCGTGGTGAACACGGACGAGGATCGGCCGGTGCGGCGGGCCGTCGTCTCGCGCGCTGTGGCCGAAATGCTCGCGCTTCAGGAATGGATCGACGGACGAAGCAAGGGCCGGCTCGGGCGCTACAAGATCACCGGGGCAGGGCGCACGGAGCTCAGCCGGCGTATCGCGGCAACGGAATCCGCCCGGGTTCAGGTGACGGACGACACGCGGAAGACCCGGACGACGCAAGGGACCGGGCAGAAACGCACAGCGGGCGCCGAACCGCCCCTGACGGTCCTGGCCCGGCGCAAAAGAACCGGGGGCGAGCCGTTCCTGCCGCCCGAGCTGGTGCGCGCCGCCGAGCGGTTCAAGGAAAGCTACGAGATCGCGCGCGCGGCCGGGATGTTGGGGGACGATCTGGACGACCTTCTGCTCGACCGCCTTGCGGCGCCCAAGCGGGTGGCGCAAGGAAGTTCTGCCGAAGCGATCCCGCGGGGCGCGCTGGCGCTTGAGCACCTGACCAAGGCGGTGCGCTGTCTTGGTCCCGAATTGTCGCGCACGGTGATCTTGGCGGTCTGCCGGGAAACCGGAATGGAAACGATTGAAAAGCAGCTCGACTACCCGGCGCGGTCAGGCAAGATCGTGCTGCGGATCGCGCTCAATTCACTCGCGCGCCATTACGACGAAACCGGCGACGCGGGTCACGGGATGATCTATTGATCGCTGGTCAGTGCCGCGCGTGAGGCGTCGGTCGCGACGAAAATGATATCGAAGTCCAGAGAGGGGAAGGCTGCCGAAACCTCGTTCTTGACCAGTTCGGGGCGCGGCAGGGGGGCCGAATACACCCTGTAGCGCCCCTGAAATCCGGCGTGCACGAGCAGATGCGCGATCTCCATACAGTCAAAGCCATCCTCAAAAAGGGCGGAGATCACGACATCGACATCGAGGTCCTGGATATCCGTCACCTTGAGCGCTCCAAACGGACGGAACACTCGATTTGGTGCTGGACGCAGGAGTGGGTCCTGGCTCGTGGCCGGTGCATCGCCGATGATGAGAACACTGAGCTTGTCGCTTTTCAAATGCGTGCCGAACTTCCGTGTCGTGCTTGTCATTGTTTTCGGCGATTCATGGCACGTCACGAGTTCCCACCCCTTGATGGCCTCCTGTTTTCAATCACGCGAACACATCTTTAGCGTGTGTGAATGTTCCAGGCAATACATTTCATTTGAAAAAGGCCCTTTACCTTTTGAAAAGGCTGAACAAGTCTCGCCGTGAGCCGGTGCGGTGCGGTTTGGCCGGTGGGAGAGGTCACGATGCAATCCAGTCAAATGCTCGATGCGGTGCCGATGGCGGCCATGTCGCTCGACGCCGAGGGGCGGATCAGCGGCATGAACAGCCATGCGGAGGCCCTGTTCGGGGCAACCGTACGCGGGCGCAGCCATGTGGCCGTGCTGCGCCAGCCCAGTGTCCTGGAAGCCATCGAGACGGCGGGACAAACCGGACAGAGCGTGCGCGGACAGTTCGTTACAAAGCGACAGGGGCGCGACCGCGTCTACGACGTGCTTATCACGCCGTTTCCGGATGCTTCGGAGACGATCCTGACATTCGAGGATGTGACGGCCACCGAACAGGCCGGGGAAATGCGCTCCGAGTTCGTGGCCAATGTCAGCCACGAGTTGCGCACGCCTCTGACCGCGATCTCGGGGTTCATCGAAACGCTGCGCGGACCGGCGCGGGAGGACGCTGAGGCGCGTGAGGCGTTCCTTGAGATCATGGAGCGCGAGGCGCGGCGGATGCATCGGTTGGTGGACGATTTGCTGTCCTTGGCCAAGGTCGAGGATATGGAAGGACTGCGGCCGACCGAACGCTACGACATTGCCGACGTGGTGAACGGTTGCGTGCGAAACCTTACCCAGATGGCGCAGGACCGGAACGTCACCATCATTGTGAACGGAGCCGATGCCCCGGCCTTTGCGCCTGCCGATGCCGATCAGCTGACCCAGGTGTTCAACAACCTGATCGAAAACGCGATCAAATACGGCGGGTCGGGTGGCGAGGTCACGGTCGATCTGACGCGCGTTGAGCGCGACCCGATCCTCGGTGTGCCAGCCTTCGTCGTTTCGGTCTCTGACAACGGCGACGGGATCGACGAGCGCCATCTGGGCCGTCTCACCGAGCGTTTCTACCGGGTCGATACGCACCGGTCGCGCGGCATGGGCGGCACCGGTCTGGGGCTGGCCATCGTGAAACACATTCTCAAACGGCATCGCGGGCGGTTGCGGATTCATTCCAAGCCGGGGCAGGGCAGCCGGTTCGAGGTTTCGCTGCCCTGTCAGTGAAAATTTGCGCGTTACCCCCAGATTTCGCCCGCCTTGTTACACAGCTGTTACAAACCTGTCACAAAAGGATAGCAGACTCACCTTAGGCGTTCCCGCAAGTCGCCACCTGGCGTCTTGTTGTAACCGAAACAGGAGACTGAAATGTCCTTTGCAAAACTCACCGTGTCGACGCTGGCAGTTGCCGCTGTCACATCAAGCGCGGCTTTCGCGCGTGACGAAATCCGCATCGTTGGGTCGTCCACTGTGTTCCCCTATACCCAAGCTGTTGCCGAGCAGTTCTCGAACAACACCGGCGCTCCGTCGCCGATCGTTGAATCCACCGGCACGGGTGGTGGCATGAAGATCTTCTGTGGCGGTATCGGCGAAGCCCATCCCGACATCACCGGCGCATCGCGTGCGATGAAGGCATCGGAATACGAGCTGTGCCAGACCAATGGCGTTACCGAGATCACCGAAGCCCTGATCGGTTTTGACGGCCTGTCGATGGCCATCTCGCGCTCCAACGATTTCGCCTGGGATCTGACGCTGGCTGAAATCTACCTCGCGCTTGGCGCCCAGGTTCCGGTTGACGGCGAATGGGCCGACAACCCTTACACCACCTGGGACCAGATCAACCCCGATCTGCCTGCCGTTGAAATCCTCGCCTATGGCCCGCCCCCGACGTCGGGCACCCGTGACGCTTTCGTCGAACTGGCCATGCACGCCGGTTGTGAAGAGCTCGACTTCGTCGCGGACGGCGGCTTTGACGGTGACTGGGTTGAAGAAAACTGCTCGCGCATGCGCACCGACGGGCCCTTCGTCGAAGCCGGCGAAAACGACAACCTGATCGTTCAGCGTCTCGAAGCAGACGAGAACGCAATGGGCATCTTCGGGTATTCGTTCCTCTACGAAAACCTCGACAACCTCAAAGGCGTGATGATCGACGGCGTTGAGCCGAACACGGACACGATCGCCGACAAATCCTACCCGGTGTCGCGTCCGCTCTACTTCTACGTCAAGAACGCACACCGCGGCGTGATCGCCAACCTCAACGAGTTCATCGAAGAGTACATGTCCGATGACGCGCTGGAAGCCGGCGGTTACCTGTCCGAGCGTGGCCTGGTTGCCTTGGCTGACGAGCGTCGCGTCGAGCTTCAGGACGCAGTCCTGAACGGCAAGTCGATGGCTGCCCCGGAATAAGATCCGCCTCTGAAACTGATCCCGGGGCGCGTTTGCGCGCGCCCCGGGTCTCTCTTTTGAAAGCACAGGGTCATGACAGCTTTTCCCTTTCTCCTGCTCATCCTCGCGGCAGTCGTCGGATACGCGATCAACCGGGTCGCCGCGCGCGGCATCCGGGATGGTGGCAGCCGGCTTCACTCCATGACGTCTTATCACGGCATGTATTCGGCGCTGCTGGTTCTCGTTCCTGTCCTGACCTTCATCCTGGTCTGGTTGGCGCTTCAGGGTGCCGTTATCGACCGTTTGATCATGAGCGGATTGCCTGACGGGGTTCTTGACGGACTGGACGGCGGCGGTATCCAGCTGGTTCTGGCGGAAATCAAATCCATCGCCGGTGGCCAGGTTTTCGGAACGCCGGAAGACTGGAAAATTGCAGCGTCCGAACGGCTTCTGACCACGCGTGAGCGCGCAGATTGGTTGCTGATCGCCCTGGTCGCAGTGATGTCCCTGGCCTTGATGATCTTCGCGCGAACCCGGGTGAAAGCCGATTTTCGGGCCCGCCAAGGGGTAGAGGGCATTGTCACGGGGCTGATGATCTTTTGCTCGGTCGTCGCCATTTTCACCACGATCGGCATCATTGTTTCGCTGTCTTACGAAACCCTGCGGTTCCTGGAACGCGTCCCGCTGAGCGAATTCCTGTTCGGCACCAACTGGGAGCCGCAAATCCCGCTCCGGGAGGACCAGATCGCTGCTGAAGGTGCCTTTGGCTGGTTGCCGGTCATCCTCGGCACGATCGTGATCACCGTGATCGCCTTGGTCGTGGCTGTGCCAATCGGGTTGTTCTCGGCCATTTACGTCAACGAGTTCGCCCCCAAGAAACTGCGCACGATCATCAAGCCGTTGCTGGAAATCCTCGCCGGGGTGCCGACCGTTGTTTACGGTTTCTTCGCGATCCTCGTCGTTGCACCGGCCATCCGGTCCTTTGGACAGTCGCTCGGTCTTGATGTGGCGCCGAACACGGCTTTGGCGGCTGGCGGTGTCATGGGGATCATGTTGGTGCCGTTCATATCCTCCTTTGCCGATGACGCCTTGTCCGCCGTCCCGCAATCGCTGCGGGACGGGGCGCTTGGCCTTGGCGCGACGCGCGGCGAGATGATGACCACCGTGCTTTTCCCTGCGGCCCTGCCGGGGATCGTCGGTGGTGTTCTCCTCGCCGTCAGCCGCGCCATCGGTGAAACCATGATCGTGGTGATGGCCGCGGGCCTGATCGCCCGGATGACGATCAACCCACTGGACAGCGTCACCACGGTGACGGTTCAGATCGTCACGCTGCTGATCGGGGACACGTCCTTTGACAACCCCAAGACCCTGGCCGCCTTCGCCCTGGGCACGATGCTCTTCATTGTCACACTGGGGATCAACATTTTCGCGTTGAGCTTTGTTCGCAAATACCGCGAAGCTTACGATTGAGGTTCAGACCATGAGCGATATAACAAACAACGCGGATACGCCGCGCATCGTGACATCGACAGAGCTTGTCGCAGCCTCCCTGAAAAGGCGCCGCAACAAACAGCTTCGCCTGCAAATGGTGGGCATGGGGGCGATCTTCATCGCCTTCCTCATGCTCTTCATCCTGGTTGGATCGCTGGTGGCAACGGGCTGGCAGGCCTTCACGCAAACCCACGTCACCCTTGAGGTCTTTGTCGATCCCGAGGACATTCCCGCCGACCGCCTGCCGCGAGGGGATTTTGACGACACGCTCGAAGCCGCTCTTGGAAGGATGCTTCCCGGTGTGGATATGGAGGATCGCGAAACCGCGCGCGCCGTTCAGGGTATCCTGTCCAACGGGGCACAGTTCACCCTGCGCGACCGGGTTGTCGCGGACCCTTCGCTGATTGGCCAGACCGTCACCATGAAAGTGCCAACCTCGGACCCATACGACCAGTTGAACAAGGGCTTGATTGAGCGCGCCACGCCCGAACAGAACCGTCGGGTAAAAGACAACGAAATCCGTTGGTTTGACACGCTGAAAGAGCAGGGGGCGATTTCCAAGCCTTTCAACCTCGCACTTTTCACCAACGCGGACTCACGCTTTCCGGAGCAAGCCGGTCTGAAGGGCGCGCTTGTCGGGTCGTTCTGGGCGCTTCTGACCTGTTTCCTGATCTCTTTCCCGCTCGGGATCGGCGCGGCAATCTACCTTGAAGAATTCGCCAAGAAGAACAGGATCAGCGACTTCATCGAGGTGAACATCAACAACCTGGCCGCTGTGCCCTCGGTGGTCTTCGGTCTTCTGGCGCTCGCGGTGTTCATTGGCTGGTTCGGGCTGCCGCGTTCGGCCCCTTTCGTCGGGGGTCTGACCCTTGCGCTCATGACCATGCCGACGATCATCATCGCCACGCGCGCCGCGCTCAAGTCGGTTCCTCCGTCGATCCGTGAAGCGGCGTTGGGGTTGGGGGCGTCAAAACAGCAAGTCGTGTTCCAGCACGTCCTGCCGCTCGCCATGCCCGGCATCCTGACCGGGACGATCATCGGGCTTGCCCAGGCACTTGGGGAAACCGCACCGTTGCTCCTGATCGGGATGAACGCGTTCATCACGTCCGCGGCCAGCAGCCCATTTGACAGCGCGACCGCTCTGCCGACCCAGATCTTCATCTGGGCAGACAGTCCCGAACGCGGTTTCGTCTCGCGCACCTCGGCCGCAATCCTCGTATTGCTCGGCTTCCTGGTGCTGATGAACGGCATCGCGATCTTCCTGCGCCAGAAATTCGAACGCCGCTGGTAGAGCGGACGGAGGAACACAATGATGAAAGACAGTATGGAAACCAAATTGGATGTGGACGCCATGAACGTGAAATTCTCCGCCAGGGATGTGCAGGTCCATTACGGCGACACCCATGCGATCAAGGACGTGTCGGTTGATATCCTTGACAATACGGTCACCGCCTTTATCGGCCCGTCGGGCTGCGGCAAGTCGACCTTCCTGCGCACTTTGAACCGGATGAACGACACGATCGACATCTGCCGGGTTCAGGGCGATATCTATCTTGACGGCATGGACATCTATGATCCGAACATCGACCCGGTTCAGCTTCGCGCCAAGGTGGGCATGGTGTTCCAGAAACCGAACCCGTTCCCGAAGTCGATTTACGATAACATCGCCTATGGTCCGCGCATTCACGGGCTGGCCAGGAACAAGGCCGAACTGGACGAGATCGTTGAAAAATCCCTTCGCCGGGGCGCGATCTGGGACGAGGTGCAGGATCGTCTGGATGCACCGGGCACCGGGCTTTCGGGCGGGCAACAACAACGTCTGTGCATCGCCCGCGCGATTGCAACCGAGCCGGAAGTGCTTCTGATGGATGAACCCTGCTCGGCGCTCGACCCGATTGCGACGGCGCAGGTCGAGGAACTGATCGACGAGTTGAAAGCGAATTACTCGGTCGTGATCGTCACGCACTCGATGCAGCAGGCGGCGCGTGTCAGCCAGAAGACCGCGTTTTTCCACCTGGGCAACCTCGTGGAATACAACGACACGAACGAGATTTTCACCAACCCGCAGGACAGCCGGACAGAAAGCTACATCACCGGACGGATCGGCTAAGGGAGCCCAGAATTATGGTTACGGATCACCAACATATCGCGTCGGCTTTCGACCGCGACCTCGAGTCCGCGCAAGCGATGGTCATGAAGATGGGCGGCCTGGTCGAAGAGGCCATCCGCGGGGCGGCCAAATCGCTCAAGTCGCGTGACGTGGAACTGGCGGAGAAGGTGCGCAAGGCCGACCGGCAGATCGACGAGCTCGAAGAGCTGATCAACACGACCTGCGCGACGATCCTCGCCCTGCGCCAACCGGCGGCGAGCGATCTGCGGACCGTGCTGTCCGTGATGAAGATCGCGGGTAACCTGGAGCGGATCGGGGATTACGCCAAGAACATTGCAAAGCGGACTGAAGTGCTCGTGCATATGCAGCCGATCGAAGGGACCTCCAGCGCGGTCAAGCGCATGACCACGGAGGTTGCATCGATGCTGTCGGATGCCCTGGATGCCTATATCCGGCGGGATGCTTCGGTTGCCGATGCGGTGCGCCATCGCGATCTGGAAGTCGACCAGATGTATAACGCGCTGTTTCGCGAATTCCTGACCTTCATGATGGAAGACCCGCGCAACATCACGGCCTGTATGCACCTGCATTTCATCGCCAAGAACATCGAGCGGATGGGGGACCACGTCACCTCGATCGCCGATCAGGTCATCTACCTGTCCACCGGGGAACTGCCGGAGGATGACAGGCCCAAGAGCAACACCGAGATTTACACCCCGGACGCCGGTGACGGGAGCGACGAGGCCGACGAATGAGCGCTGACAAACCGCTGGTCCTGCTTGTCGAAGACGAGCCGGCCCAACGCGAAATCCTCCGCTACAACCTTCGGTCCGAAGGCTACGAGGTGTCGATGGCCGAGAATGGTGACGATGCCATGGTTCTGGTCGACGAGATCGGGCCGGACCTGATCCTGCTGGACTGGATGTTGCCGGGCGTTTCGGGGATCGAAATCTGCCGGCGGATCAAGTCGAAGCGCGAGACGGCGGATATTCCGGTCATCATGTTGTCGGCGCGGTCCGACGAAATGGACCGTGTGCGCGGGCTTGAGACCGGGGCGGACGACTACATGATCAAACCGTTCTCGGTTCAGGAACTCATGGCCCGGATTCGCACGCAGCTTCGCCGCACGCGCCCGGTGTCGGTCGGTGAGGCCTTGTCCTACGACGATATCCTGCTGGACGGTGAAACGCACCGCGTGACCCGGGGCGGCGAGGCGGTGAAGCTCGGACCGACCGAATTTCGTCTGCTGACCACCTTCATGGAGAAACCGGGCCGTGTCTGGAGCCGTGAGCAGCTTCTGGATCGGGTGTGGGGGCGTGACGTCTATGTCGATACGCGGACGGTCGATGTCCACGTCGGACGGTTGCGCAAGGCACTGTGCAAGAACGGCGGGGCAGACCCGCTGCGCACGGTCCGGGGCACAGGCTACGCCTTGGGCTGAAGGCGCTGGTCTTTCAGGATGGGCCCGACTTCCTTTTCGCGTGTAATCAGTATTATGTAATACTCCGACCTCTGCGACCCAAGGTTACAGGCGAACGCACCTGACCAAACAGGTCTAACTCGTTGCAATCCGCAATGGAATTGCATTTTGAGGCTATCCCTCCGCTTCATCCCATGCGACACATACTATGTGACGAGACGACTAAGCCGTGCGGGACAAGAACGCGGCACTGACACTGTTACTGGAAGGCTTACGACGATGCTGGAATTTCTGGACCAGCTGGTGCGAACCAATTCATTGCAGCACGTGTGGCACCTGCACTGCGTTGCGATGCGTTCTTATGGCTTCGACAGGCTCATCTACGGATACACGAAGTTCGCGACCCCGAATGGAATCGGCGAGTTGGAAGACGCGCTCTTCCTGACCAATCATGATCCCGATTATTTCAACGATTTCATCAACGGACGCATGTTTCTTCATGCACCGCTCACACGCTGGGTGCGCGACAACCAGAGCGGATCTTGCTCCTGGGGCACGTTGTGGACCCGGCCTGACACGCTGACGGCCGAGGAGCTCGATGTCATTGCGTTCAACCGGCAAATGGGCGTTACCGCAGGCTATACGGTTGCCATTCCGACCTCTTCGCCGAAATCCTACGCGCTCTTCGCCCTGACCGGCGCACGCGGGAAAAGCCAGGCGGACCTCGACGCGATCTGGGAGGATCATGGGCGCGAAGTCGAGATCATCTGTAACCTGACGCACCTCAAGCTAAGCTCCTTACCCATTGAAACCAAACGCACAAAACTGTCGAAGCGGCAGATGGAAGCCTTGGAATGGGTCGCGGACGGCAAGTCGAACCAGGACGTGGCGACGATCATGGGCGTCTCGGTTCCCACCATTGAAAAGCACCTGCGTCTTGCGCGCGAGAAACTGGGGGCTGAGACGACACCCCAGGCCGTGGCGAAACTGACCTTCCTCAACCAGATGTACGTTCGGTCCGATGCGGAAATGCTTTTCCTGAACGAAAACAAGGGCTGAAACGCGCCGACAGCCGGCGTCTCATTTATGTTGCCGATCTCGCACAGGTAAGGATTTCCTTACTGGAGGTTTCCCCCCAAATCGCTGATAGTCCTCACGTTCCGTGAGTGGTGGCATTTTGCCTTAGGAACAGGGGTAAGAACCCTGCAATTACAGTGTGTTCTTACCCTACTCTCGGATCTTTACGTGAACACCTTCGAGCGCAGACACACCCCGCGACATCCGTAACTCGTGACCATTGACAACGAAAAACGGCGCGTGATCTCTCACGCGCCGTTCCTGAACGGAAGCCCCTGCCCCCAATATGGTTTGGGCTCAGCCCTGGGCGGCTTTGGCCACTTCTGCCGCGAAGTCTTCCTCGGCTTTCTCGATGCCTTCGCCGACTTCCATACGGACGAAGCCGGTGATTTCAGCACCCGCTTCTTTCGCAGCTTCGCCAACGGTCAGGTCGGGATTGATGACGAAGGACTGGCCCAGAAGGGTCACTTCGGACATGAATTTCTTCATGCGGCCTTCGATCATCTTCTCGATCACGTTGTCGGGCTTGCCCGATTCTTTCGCGATGTCGATCTGAACCTGGCGCTCTTTCTCGACCACGGCCGGGTCAAGGTCAGCCTCGGACAGCGAAGCCGGATTGGCCGCGGCCACATGCATGGCAACCTGTTTGGCGAAGGCTTCGTCGCCGCCCGTGGTGGCCACGAGAACGCCGATCTTGCCCATGCCGTCGGTCGCGGCGTTGTGGATGTAGGAGGCCACGTTTTCGCCCGAGATGCCAGCCATGCGACGCACGCCCATGTTTTCGCCGATCTTGGCGATGGCATCGGTCACGGTCTCGGCCACGGACTTGCCGCCGAGGTCGGCGTTCTGAAGCGCGTCCACGTCAGCCACGTTGATGGCGGCTTCGGCGATCTTGCCGACCATGCCCTGGAATTCGGCGTTCTTCGCGACGAAATCGGTTTCGGAGTTCACTTCGACCGCGACGCCCTTGCCACCGTCGATGGACACACCGACGAGACCTTCAGCCGCGGTGCGACCGGATTTCTTGGCGGCGGTGGCGAGACCCTTGGTGCGCAGCCAATCGACTGCGGCGTCCATGTCGCCGTCGTTTTCGGTCAGCGCCTTCTTGGCATCCATCATGCCAGCGCCGGTCATTTCACGCAGTTCTTTCACTTGTGCAGCGGTGATCGCCATATCGGCTCTCCTTCGTGTAAATCGGGGGTCCCCGGTGGGACGGGTCCGAAGGCGGTGTGCCCGCCTTCGGTATCAACTCTGTGACACTCGTCATCTCTCGGGATGACGAGCGTTGAGCTTAGCTTTCGGCGGTTTCGGCAGCCGGAGCTTCTTCGGCAACTGCTTCTTCAACCGGAGCTTCTTCGAATGCACCAACGTCGATGCCAGCCGCTTCCATCTGGCCGGACATGCCGTCCAGGGCCGCGCGTGCCGCGAGGTCGCAGTAGAGCGCGATGGCGCGCGCCGCGTCGTCGTTGCCCGGGATGATGTAATCCACGCCATCGGGCGAGCAGTTGGTGTCGACGATTGCGACAACCGGGATGCCCAGCTTGTTGGCTTCCTTGATTGCGAGGTCTTCTTTTTTCACGTCGATGACGAAGAGAAGGTCCGGGCGACCGCCCATTTCGCGGATGCCGCCGAGGCTTGCGGTCAGTTTTTCCTGATCGCGTTCCATGCCGAGGCGCTCTTTCTTGGTGAGGCCTTCTGCACCTTCTGCCAGCTTCGCGTCGATGTCCTTGAGACGGTTGATCGACTGCGACACGGTCTGCCAGTTGGTCAGCGTGCCACCGAGCCAGCGGTGGTTCATGTAGTACTGAGCGGATTTCTCAGCGGCTTCCGCGATCGGCTTGGAGGCCTGACGCTTGGTGCCGACGAAGAGAATGCGGCCGTTTTTCGCAACGGTATCGCGGATCACGTTCAGAGCGGCGTCGAGCATCGGGACCGTTTGGGTCAAGTCGAAGATGTGGATGCCGTTACGCTCACCGTAGATGAACTCGCCCATACGGGGGTTCCAACGCTGAGTCTGGTGACCAAAGTGAACGCCAGCTTCCAGAAGCTGACGCAGAGAAAATTCAGGGAGCGCCATGTCCATGTTCCTTTCCGGTTTGCGCCTGAGCGGGACCTTGAGGGTCGGAGGCTGTGCCCCTTTCCCAACCGGTGGACGATGCGGGATGTCTCCCCGCAAGGCCCAAGCCCCGCCTGTGAAGTAGGGCGGGCTTTACGGCCCTTTTCAGCGATTGCCTTTTCGATCTGTGCAAAGGACATTGCATCAGCATCGTTGATCACAGGCACCACAAGACCGGTCGGCGTGCCCGCCGCCACACCCATATTCACAAAGTTCTTGTAAACAATGTCTGTACCGTCGATTTCGGCGTTCACTTCCGGCACTTCTTTCAGCGCATGACAGCAAGCTTTGGTGAAAAACGACATGAACCCAAGGCGGGTGCCGTGCTTTTTCTCAAACTCAGCTTTGTATTCATTACGAAGCGCCATCACCTCGGTCATGTCCACCTCGTTATAGGTGGTAAGCATGGCGGCGGTGTTTTGGCTGTCTTTCAGACGCTTGGCGATGGTCTGGCGCAGACGGGTCATTTTCACCCGCTCTTCACGCGCAGAATTGTCTTGTGCCACCGGGGCCGAGACAGGCGCAGCAGCAGGGGCTGCCGCTGGTTTCGGCGCCGCTTTGGCTGCTTGCACATCATGTTTCATCACGCGTCCATCCCGACCTGTTCCGGTGACATCAGCCGAGGTCATACCGGCCTCTGCCATCATTTTCTTCGCCGAAGGGGCATCCTCGACGTCTTTGCCAGACGTCGCAGGGGCCGCCACAGCCGCAGGTGCCGCCGCAGGCGTTGCTACCGCACCAGCCCCACCAATCACCGCCAGCTTGGCCGTGGCATCAACGGTGGTGCCTTCGGCTGCGATGATTTCAGTCAACA
The DNA here is from genome assembly GCA_003520545.1 of Maritimibacter sp. Lineage (GTDB taxonomy): Bacteria > Pseudomonadota > Alphaproteobacteria > Rhodobacterales > Rhodobacteraceae > Maritimibacter. Next base: position 23,510 of record DOUP01000143.1, read on the forward strand.
CACCCGCCGCAGGGGCAGGCACTTCGACCGACACTTTATCAGTTTCCAGCTCGCACAGCATNNGGGGCCGAAGCAGGCGCCGCGGCACCCGCGCCTTCAGAGATGTTCGCCAGCAAAGCGTCGACGCCAACCGTCACACCTTCCGCAGCGACAATCTCGCCCAGAACACCGGCCGCGGGTGCTGGCACTTCAACCGTCACCTTGTCCGTTTCCAATTCGCAGAGCATTTCGTCTGCTTGCACCGCGTCACCGGGTTTCTTGAACCAGGTTGCAACGGTGGCCTCGGTGACACTTTCGCCCAGGGTGGGCACCCGTACTTCGATGCTCATGGGTTATTTCCCTTCCATGTTCAGCGCGTCGTCTACCAACGCGGCCTGTTGTGCTTTGTGTTGTGACGCCAGACCCGTCGCGGGCGAGGCGGATGCCGGACGACCAGCGTAAACGGGACGCAGGTGTTTTGCGCCAATCCGAGTCAACACCCATTCGATATTTGGTTCAACAAAGGTCCAGGCACCCTGGTTCTTTGGTTCTTCCTGACACCACACCATTTCCGCGCCCTTGAACCGTTCCAGTTCCTTCACCAGCGACATGGCCGGGAAGGGATAGAACTGTTCCATACGGAGCAGGTAAATATCGGTGATGCCGCGTTTGTCACGTTCTTCAAGCAGGTCGTAATAGACTTTGCCCGAACACATGACCACGCGTTTGATTTTACCATCTGCCACCAGTTTGGTGTCGGAATTGCCCTTTTGAGCATCATCCCACAGCACGCGGTGGAAGCTTGATCCTTCGGTGAAGTCCTCAGCATTTGAGATACACATTTTGTGACGCAAAAGCGATTTTGGTGTCACGAGGATCAATGGTTTGCGATATCCACGGTGCATCTGGCGACGCAGGATGTGGAAATAGTTGGCAGGTGTTGAACACTTGGCCACGATCCAGTTGTCACCGCCACACATCTGCAAGAACCGCTCCAGACGGGCGGAGCTGTGCTCCGGTCCCTGCCCTTCATAACCATGCGGCAACAGCACGGTCAGACCAGACATCCGCAACCATTTGCTTTCGCCGGACGAGATGAACTGATCAAACATGATCTGCGCACCATTGGCAAAATCGCCAAATTGCGCTTCCCACATCACCAGCGAATTGGGTTCCGCCAAGGTGTAGCCATATTCAAACCCAAGCACCGCATATTCCGACAGCATACTGTCGATCACTTCGTAATGCGCTTGGCCTTCGCGAATGTTGTTCAGCGGGTAATAGCGATCTTCGTTGTCCTGATTGATCAGGCCGGAATGACGCTGTGAAAACGTCCCTCGCGTACAATCCTGACCCGACAGACGCACCGGGAACCCTTCTGTCAAGAGCGACCCAAACGCCAATGCCTCAGCCGTGGCCCAGTCAAACCCAGACCCGGTTTCAAACATATTGGCCTTGGCTTCCAACAGGCGCCCAACCGTTTTATGCAGCGGGAACCCCTCTGGCGCTGCCGACAAGGCGCGCCCCACTTCGGCAAAGGTTTCTGACGGGATTGCGGTTTGGCCACGCTGATATTCTTCGCTTTGCTTATCCAGATGGGACCACCGTCCATCCAGCCAATCGGCTTTGTTCGGCTTGAATTCCTTGCCCGCTTCAAACTCTTCATTCATGCGCGCCTGGAACGACGCTTTCATGTCTTCGATTTCACCCGACGGGATCAGCCCCTCGGCCACCAGACGATCCGTATAAAGTTGAAGCGTGGTCTTTTGCTTTTTGATCTTTTTGTACATGACCGGATTGGTGAACATGGGCTCGTCGCCCTCGTTGTGACCAAAACGGCGATAGCAGAAAATGTCGATCACCACGTCTTTGTGGAACTTCTGGCGGAATTCCGTCGCCACACGAGCGGCATGAACCACAGCCTCTGGGTCATCGCCATTCACATGGAAAATCGGCGCTTCAACCATCAAGGCAATGTCGGTTGGATAAGGCGACGAACGGCTGAAATGCGGGGCGGTGGTGAACCCGATCTGGTTGTTCACGACAATATGCATCGTGCCGCCGGTCTTGTGGCCCACCAGACCCGACAGGCCAAAGCATTCCGCCACAACCCCCTGCCCGGCAAAAGCCGCATCCCCGTGCAGAAGGACGGGGAGAACCTGGGTCCGGCTTTTATCATTCAGCTGTGCCTGTTTGGCGCGCGCCTTACCCAGAACCACCGGATTAACCGCCTCAAGATGCGAGGGGTTGGCGGTTAGAGACAAGTGAACGGTATTCCCGTCAAATTCACGATCCGAGCTTGCACCCAGATGATATTTCACATCACCCGACCCATCCACGCTTTCGGGTTTATAGCTGCCACCCTGAAATTCGTTGAAGATCGCTTTGTAAGGCTTTTGCATCACATTGGCCAAGACCGACAACCGGCCCCGGTGTGGCATGCCGATGATCACGTCTTTTACGCCCAGCGCCCCACCGCGTTTGATGATTTGCTCCATCGCCGGGATCAGGCTTTCGCCGCCATCCAGACCAAAACGCTTGGTGCCCATGTATTTGACATGAAGGAATTTCTCGAACCCTTCAGCCTCGACCAGCTTGTTCAGGATCGCCCGACGCCCTTCACGGGTGAACGTGATTTCCTTGTCGAACCCTTCGATCCGCTCTTTCAGCCAAGCGGCCTCTTCCGGGTTGGAAATATGCATGTATTGCAGCGCAAACGTGCCGCAATAGGTCCGCTTTACAATCTCAACGATCTGACGCATCGAGGCGATTTCAAGCCCCAGCACATTGTCGATGAAAATCGGCCGGTCCATGTCCGCTTCTGTAAACCCATAAGACGCTGGGTTCAGCTCGGGATGTTTGGTCGCTTCACGCATGCCCAGCGGGTCAAGGTCTGCGGCCAAATGGCCCCGGATCCGGTAGGCGCGGATGATCATCAGCGCGCGGATACTATCCAGAACGGCCTGCTTGATCGCCTGATCAGA
>DOUP01000268.1 GCA_003520545.1 Maritimibacter sp.
ATGGGCGATACCTTCAACCTGGGCTGGAAGCTGGTGCAGGTGCTCAAGGGTCTGTCGGATCCAGCCCTTCTTCATAGCTATTCCGCCGAACGCTGGAACGAGGCCAAGCGCCTCGTCGACACCAACCGCGACTGGACCCGAGCGACCGCCGAAGCGGACAAAGCGCCCAACCCCGACACAAGCGGGACGCCGGTGTTTCAGCAGCAATTCGACGCGCGCCGTGTCTTCACCGCCGGTTTGGCGGTCTGCTATGAACCATCGGCCCTGATCGGCGAAGCAACCTATCAGGCTCTCGCGACCGGACAAGAGGTCGGAAAGCGGTTTCATTCGGCCCCAGTCGTGCGCTTGGCGGATGCCAAACCAATGCAGCTGGGCCATGCGGCCACGGCCGATGCGCGCTGGCGTCTTTATGCCTTTGCCGGACGGGATGATCGTGGCCAGCCGGGAGCGGGCATCCACGCGCTCTGTGACTACCTTGAGACCAACCCGGACTCCCCCATCGTCAAATACGGGCGTCCGGGCGAGGATAACGACGCCATCATCGACGTTCGGGCTATCTTCCAGCAGGGCTTCCGCGACCTGTCTCACGGCGACATGCCGTCGCTTCTGAAACCGGCCAAGGGGAAATACGGGCTGCAAGATTATGAAAAGGTGTTCTGCACCGATCATAAATCCGGAATGAACATTTTTGCGATGCGCGGGATCGACCGGGACCAGGGCTGTATCATTGTGGTGCGCCCGGACCAGTATATCGCTCAGGTTCTGCCACTCGATGGGTTCGTTGAACTGAGTACATTCTTTGACGGGTTCCTCCTGCCCGCCTCTGAAGACTAGAAAAGGCCCAAGGGCGCTCCGCCTGACATGTCGAGGCGGGGCGCAGTGCTTCACCCCGCCCTTGTCGCTCCCCTCCCGTCACAAAAAAGCCCCGGCCACTGTAACTGTGTAAGCGCCGTCTGCGCCCCACCCGGGTTCAGCTTGACGGGTTGAGGTTCCAGGGCGGGAGTTCGTCGATCCGGCCTTGCAGGTGGCCGGCGGCGATGGCTTCGAGGGTAGCCTTTAGGTAGGCGAACGGCCCGACGCCGTTGATCTTTGCGGTCTCGATGAGCGACGCAATACGTCCCCAGGCACGCCCGCCTTCGTCATGTCCGGCGAACAATGCGTTCTTCCTGTTCAGAGCGATGGGCCTGATGAGGTTCTCGACGCTGTTGGAGTCGATCTCGACCCGCCCATCGTGCAGGAAAGTCTGCAATCCGTCCCAGTGACGGTGGATGTAGGCAAGCTTCTCCCCCAGGCGCGACTTGGCGGAGACGCGCAGGCGCTGTTTTTGTAGCCATTCACCGAACTCGGCCACGAGGGGCGCGGTGCGCGCCTGCCGGGCCGAGAGCCGCTGTCCCGGTGCCGTGCCGCGGATGTCGGCTTCGATCTTGTAGAACTCGGCGATCCGGCGCAGCCCCTCGGCGGCGATCTCGGAGCCGTCGCGGTCGAACACCTCCTTCAGCTTGCGCCGGGCATGGGCCCAACAATGCGCCACGCGGATCGGATCGCCGCCCTTGCGCGAGGAGCGCGTCAGGCGGTTGTAACCCTGATAGCCGTCGAGCTGCAGGATGCCGTCGAAGCCGCGCAGGATCTTCTCCGCGTTTTCCCCGGCACGACCGGGTGCATAGAAGAAGACCACACCCGGAGGATCATCTCCGACCCAGCCCCGGTCGTCACGGGCGAGCGCCCAGAGGTATCCTGTCTTGGTTCTGCCACGCCCCGGGTCCAACACCGGGGCTGTGGTCTCGTCCATGAACAGCTTGGTCGATGTCTTCAGGTGCTCGGCCAGCCGGTCGACCACGGGGCCGAGGTGGAAGGCGGCCGTGCCGACCCAGTCGGCCAGAGTGCTACGGTGGATCTCGATGCCCGATCGGGCAAGGATCCGGCTCTGTCGATATAAAGGAAGGTGGTCAGCGTATTTGCTGACCAGCACATGCGCGATGGCACCCTCGGTCGGCAGGCCGCCCTCGATAAGATGCGGCAGGGACGGCGCCTGGGTCACACCGTCCGTGCAGCTGCGACAGGCATACTTGGGGCGAACCGTGGCGATCACCCGCAGCTGTGCGGGCACGATGTCCAGCCGCTCCTTGCGGTCCTCGCCGATCTTGTGCATCTCCCCGCAGGTCCGAAGGACGGGGCACAATAGGCTCTCCGGTTCAATCACCCGCTCGATGCGCGGCAGATCCTTGGGCTGATTGCCCCGATTGCGCCGGGCCGATCCCCGGGTCCGGCTCTCGGAGGGAGCCTGAACCTCCCGCTTCTCTTCGACCTCGCCGATCGCCGTTTCCAGGTCTTCGAAAGCCAGCTGCCGGTCATCCTCGCTGAGCTTCTCCGACCGTTTGCCATGAACGCCCTGGTTGAGTTCGGCGACCAGATGCTCGAGGCGCTTGTTCGCCTCCCTCAGCGCGTCCCGCTCGCGGAGCACCGCGGCGACCGCTTCGCGCTGCGCTTCGGGGATGGCGGACAGGTTGATGATCGCGGCATCAGACATGGCGGAAAGGTAGCCCAAAGCGATGTCAGATGCGCGCCCTTTACTGCGCCTGATTCATTCTGCCGCAGCCGTACGGCGGGTCTCCAAGGCCTTCACCTTGCGCCAGTCCAG
>DOUP01000141.1 GCA_003520545.1 Maritimibacter sp.
GCATTTCCGCCATGGACAGTTTGCCGTCGCGGGCGCGTTTGCCGAGCTCGGCGATCTTGCCCTCGATGCCGTGGAACGACATCTGGTCGGCATCGCGCACGACCGGCACGACGAGACCGTTCGGCGTGCCCACCGCGACACCCATGTGAACGTAGTTCTTGTAGATCACGTCGGTGCCGTCGATCTCGGCGTTGACGTCCGGCACTTCTTTCAGCGCGTGACAGCAGGCTTTCACGAAGAAGGACATGAAGCCCAGCTTGATGCCGTGTTTCTTCAGGAACAGGTCCTTGTACTCGTTGCGCAATTCCATGACCGCGGTCATGTCCACCTCGTTGTAGGTGGTGAGCATGGCAGCCGAGTTCTGCGCGTCCTTGAGGCGACGGGCGATGGTCTGACGCAGGCGCGTCATCTTCACGCGCTCTTCGCGGGCCTCGTCATCCGCCGACACCGGCGCACGCGGGGCTTGGGCGGCAGGTGCGGGCGTGGAGGAGGGTTTGGTCGAGGAGATCGCGGCCTGCACGTCTTCTTTCATGATGCGACCGTCACGCCCCGTGCCCTTGACGTCGGAGGGGTCGATGCCTTTTTCGGCCATCAGCTTCTTGGCGGAGGGCGCGTCCTCGACATCCTTGTCGCCAGACGATTGCGCGGGCGCGTCATCGGCCTTGGGGGCGTCGGATTTCGCTGCGGCAGAGGCGCCGGCGCCCGAGGTCATCACGCCCAGCTTGCCGCCGGCTTCGACGGTCTCGCCCTCGCCCGCGGTGATCTTGGAGATCACGCCAGCAGCCGGGGCGGGCACTTCGACCGAAACCTTGTCGGTTTCGAGTTCGCAGAGCATTTCGTCGGCTTCGACGCGGTCGCCCTCTGTCTTGAACCACGACGACACCGTGGCCTCGGTCACGCTTTCGCCCAGCGCGGGGACCATGATGTCGATCTCTTCGCCGCCAGCATCGCCTTCGTCCGACGCTTTCGCCTCGGCCTTGGGTTCGGCTTTCTTGGCGGGTGCGGATTTCCCGGCGGAGCCGCCTTCTTCGATATTGGCGAGAAGCGCGTCGACGCCCACGGTATCGCCTTCGTTGGCGACAATGTCGCCCAAGGTGCCCGCGGCAGGCGACGGCACTTCGACCGTTACCTTGTCGGTTTCAAGCTCGCACAACATTTCGTCGACTTCGACGGCATCGCCGGGCTTTTTGAACCAGGTTGCGACGGTGGCTTCGGTAACGCTTTCCCCCAGCGTGGGAACACGGACTTCGGTGCTCATGATCTTATCCTTCGATGGTCAGCGCGTCGTTCACGAGCGCCTGTTGTTGGGCTTTGTGCTGGCTGGCCAGACCCGTTGCGGGCGAGGCCGCGGCGGCGCGACCGACGTACTTGGGACGCGAGCCGTCTTTACGGATGCGCGACAGCACCCATTCGATGTTCGGTTCGACGAAGGACCATGCCCCCTGGTTCTTCGGCTCTTCCTGGCACCAGACAACGTCCGCATTGGGGAAGCGTTCCATTTCCTTGACCAGCGAGAGCGCCGGGAAGGGATAGAATTGCTCCAGGCGCATGATGTAGACGTCGTCGAGGTCGCGCTCGTCGCGCGCTTCGAGCAGGTCGTAGTAGACCTTTCCCGAGCACATGACGACGCGCTTGATCTTGTCGTCGGTCTTGAGCTTGGCGTCGGAACGGCCCGTACCGTTATCGCGATCCGCGTCATCCCAGAGGATGCGGTGGAAAGACGAACCCGTGGTGAAGTCTGCCGCATCCGAGACCGCCAGCTTGTGACGCAGAAGCGATTTCGGCGTCATCATGATGAGCGGTTTGCGGTAGGAGCGGTGAAGCTGGCGCCGCAGGATGTGGAAGTAGTTGGCGGGTGTGGAGCAGTTCGCCACGATCCAGTTGTCGCCCCCACACATTTGCAGGAAGCGTTCCAGGCGGGCGGAGGAGTGCTCCGGCCCCTGCCCTTCGTAGCCGTGCGGCAGAAGGCAGACGAGTCCGGACATGCGCAGCCATTTGCTTTCGCCCGAGGAGATAAACTGGTCGAACATGATCTGTGCGCCGTTGGCGAAGTCGCCGAACTGCGCTTCCCAGAGCGTGAGCGCGTTAGGCTCGGCGAGCGAATAGCCGTACTCGAAACCCAAGACCGCGTATTCGGACAGCATGGAGTCGATGACTTCGTAGCGGCCCTGCCCCGGTTTGATGTTGTTGAGCGGGTAATACCGTTCTTCCGTCTCCTGGTTGACCAGGCCCGAGTGGCGCTGCGAGAAGGTGCCGCGCGTGGAGTCTTGTCCGGCGAGGCGGACCGGGTACCCCTCGGTCAAGAGCGAACCGAAGGCGAGCGCCTCGGCGGTGGCCCAATCGAAGCCCTTGCCCGTGTCGAACATGTTTTTCTTGGCGTCGAGGATCCGGCCAACGGTCTTGTGAAGCGGGAAGCCGTCTGGCGCGGTGGTGAGCGCCTTGCCGACTTCTCCCATGCTGGCTTCAGAGATTGAGGTTTCGCCACGCTGGTAATCCTCGCCCTGCTTGTCGAGATGGGACCAGCGACCATCGAGCCAGTCGGCCTTGTTCGGCTTGTAATCCTTGCCCGCCTCGAACTCTTCGTTGAGGTGGGCCTGGAAGGCCGCCTTCATGTCCTCGATTTCGCCCTCGGGGATCAGCCCGTCCTTGACCAGACGCTCGGTGTAAAGCTGGAGCGTGGTTTTGTGAGACTTGATCTCTTTATACATGAGGGGGTTGGTGAACATGGGTTCATCCCCCTCGTTGTGGCCAAAGCGGCGGTAGCAGAAAATGTCGATGACAACGTCGCGGTGGAATTTCTGACGGAATTCCGTGGCGACCTTGGCGGCGTGGACCACGGCCTCCGGGTCGTCGCCATTGACGTGGAAGATCGGGGCTTCGACCATCAAGGCGATATCCGTGGGATAGGGCGAGGTGCGCGAGAAGTGCGGCGCGGTGGTGAAGCCGATCTGGTTGTTCACGACGATATGGATGGTGCCGCCGGTGCGGTGGCCCCGGATGCCTGACAACTGGAGGCATTCGGCCACGACGCCCTGACCCGCGAAGGCCGCGTCACCGTGCAGGAGAACCGGGATCACCTGGTGGTGTTCCGGGTCGTTGAGCTGGTCACCCTTGGCCCGGCATTTGCCCAGAACCACCGGGTTCACAGCTTCGAGGTGCGAAGGGTTCGCAGTCAGCGAGAGGTGCACCTTGTTGCCGTCAAATTCACGGTCCGAGGAGGCGCCGAGGTGGTATTTCACATCGCCGGAGCCGTCCACGTCTTCGGGTTTGAACGAGCCGCCCTGGAATTCATTGAAGATCGCGCGGTAAGGTTTCGCCATCACGTTGGCGAGAACCGAGAGGCGGCCCCGGTGCGGCATTCCCACGACCACTTCGGTCGCGCCAAGGCTACCGCCGCGTTTGATGATCTGCTCCATCGCCGGGATCAAGGCTTCGCCACCGTCGAGACCGAAGCGCTTGGTGCCCATGTATTTCACATGGAGGAACTTCTCGAAGCCCTCGGCCTCGACCAGTTTGTTCAGGATCGCGCGGCGGCCTTCACGGGTGAACGTGATTTCCTTGCCGTACCCTTCGATACGTTCCTTGAGCCAGCCTGCTTCCTCCGGATTGGAGATGTGCATGTATTGCAGGGCGAAGGTGCCGCAATAGGTGCGCTTCACGATGTCGATGATCTGGCGCATGGACGCGACCTGAAGACCGAGCACGTTGTCGATGAAGATCGGGCGGTCCAGGTCGGCCTCGGAAAAACCGTAGGACTTGGGATCAAGCTCGGGGTGCGGGGTGTTATCGCGCATCTCAAGTGGGTCGATGTCGGCGATCAGGTGGCCGCGAATACGGTAGGCACGGATGATCATCAGCGCGCGGACCGAGTCGAGCACGGCGCGTTTGATCGCGTCCTCGGAAATCTCGACCTGGCGGTTCTGCGCCTCGTCCGCGATCTTCTTGGCGAGATCCTTGGGGTTGGCTTCCGCGATCGGACCTTTGGCCACCGGCTCTTCGGGCCACATGCCGTCCAGGGCGTGGGTCAGGTCATCGGCGGGCTGCGGCGGCCAGTCGGTGCGCATCCAGGACGGCCCTTGCGCCTCGCGCTTGACCTCGACCTCCGTGTCGCCAAGGGCGCGGAAGAACGCCTGCCAGCTTTCGTCCACCGACGCGGGGTCGTTGGCGTAGCGGGCATACATCTGTTCAAGATATTCGGCGTTGTGCCCCTGCATGAAGCTGGAGGCGTGAAACTGGTCATTGGGGCTCTGGTCCGTCATGGGATCACCTGAGAAAATGGTTTACGCGCGCCCCGCACATGTCAGGGCGCGCGTCGGGATTACTTGGCGATGGCTTGCTGCACCGCTTCGCCCAGCGTGGCCGGGCTGTCCGCCACGACGATGCCAGCCGATTTCATGGCTTCGATCTTGGACTCGGCGTCGCCCTGACCGCCAGACACAATCGCGCCAGCGTGGCCCATGCGGCGCCCCGGAGGCGCCGTGCGGCCCGCGATGAAACCTGCGGTCGGTTTCCAGCGGCCCTTCTTGCGCTGATCGGCAAGGAACTCGGCCGCTTCTTCTTCGGCCGTCCCGCCGATTTCACCGATCATGATGATTGACTGGGTCTCGTCGTCGTCGAGGAACATGTCGAGCACGTCGATGTGCTCGGTGCCCTTGATCGGATCGCCGCCGATGCCGACCGCTGTGGACTGACCCAGACCGATGTCGGAGGTCTGTTTCACCGCCTCGTAGGTCAGCGTCCCGGAACGGGACACGACGCCGACGGAGCCGCGTTTGTGGATGTGACCGGGCATGATGCCGATCTTGCAAGCGTCGGGGGTGATGACCCCCGGACAGTTCGGGCCGATCAGGCGCGAGGCCGAACCTTCCAGCGCGCGCTTCACCTTCATCATGTCGAGCACCGGGATGCCCTCGGTGATGCAAACGATCAGTTCCATCTCCGCGTCGATCGCTTCGAGGATCGAGTCCGCAGCGAACGGCGGCGGCACGTAGATGACGGAGGCATTGGCTTCGGTCTTGGCTTTTGCCTCGTGGACCGAGTTGAAGACCGGTAGATCGAGGTGGGTCTGGCCACCTTTGCCCGGCGTCACGCCGCCGACCATCTTGGTGCCGTAGGCCACGGCCTGTTCGGTGTGGAAGGTGCCCTGCGAGCCGGTGAGACCCTGACAGATGACCTTTGTGTTTTCGTCAATGAGAATGGCCATGTCTGATTATCCCTTCACCGCTTTCACGATTTTCTCGGCCCCGTCCGACAGGTTGTCGGCGGCGATCACATTGAGGCCGGAGGTGTTGATGATCTCCTTGCCCTTCTCGACGTTAGTGCCTTCGAGGCGCACGACAAGCGGCACTTGCAGCCCGACCTCTTTCACCGCGGCGACGACGCCCTCGGCGATGACGTCGCAGCGCATGATGCCGCCGAAGATGTTCACGAGGATGCCTTTGACGTTGTCGTCCGAGGTGATGATCTTGAACGCCTCGGTGACTTTTTCCTTGGTCGCGCCGCCCCCCACGTCGAGGAAGTTGGCCGGTTCCGCGCCGTAGAGCTTGATGATGTCCATCGTCGCCATGGCAAGGCCTGCGCCGTTCACCATGCAGCCGATTTCACCGTCGAGCGCGATGTAGTTGAGGTCGTACTTGGAGGCTTCGAGTTCCTTCGGGTCCTCTTCGGTTTCGTCGCGCAGGTTGGCGATGTCCGGCTGACGGTAGAGCGCGTTGCTGTCGAAGCTGAGCTTCGCGTCGAGCACCTTGAGGTTGCCGTCGGTCATGACGATCAGCGGGTTGATCTCCAGCATCTCCATGTCCTTCTCGATGAAGGCTTGGTAGAGCTGCCCCATAAGCTTCACGCACTGCTTGATCTGCTGGCCTTCGAGGCCGAGTGAAAAGGCGATGCGGCGACCGTGGAACGGCTGGTAGCCGGTCGCGGGGTCGACGGAGAAGGAGAGAATTTTCTCGGGCGTCGATGCGGCGACTTCCTCGATGTCCATGCCGCCCTCGGTGGAACAGACGAAGGACACGCGGGATGTCACGCGGTCGACGAGCAGGGCGAGGTAAAGCTCGCGCTCGATGTCCGACCCGTCTTCGAGATAGACCCGGTTGACCTGTTTGCCTGCCGGGCCGGTCTGATGCGTGACCAGCGTGCGGCCCAACATCTTCTTGGCTTCGTCGGCGGCTTCTTCGACGGATTTGGCGAGGCGGACACCGCCTTTATCACCGGCGCTCTCTTCTTTGAAAGAGCCTTTGCCGCGGCCGCCGGCGTGGATTTGTGCCTTGACGACCCAGAGCGGCCCGTCCATTTCGCCCGCCTTCGATTTGGCTTCGTCGGCTTTCGTCACGACACGGCCATCGGAGACCGGGGCGCCGTATTCGCGAAGGAGTGCCTTCGCCTGGTATTCATGGATGTTCATGAACTCGTCCCTGCTGGTTTGCGTTCGCAGGTGACCTTGCACGGCTTCCAAGACGTTTTAAACGGCTTTTTTGGCGATATCGTGAGAATCCGCAATATTCCGCACATCTGTGATCACAAGCTAAAAACGTGTGATCACAAATGGCAGTCGCGACGGCATGTCGCAGGTCGGATTCGGCTCTAACGCCTGCTATAGCGGCCTTAAACCGTCGCTTTGTCTCGATTTGTCTGGCGCAATCCGGCGAAGACCACTTCGTAGGCGCGCTTGCGTCCTTCGGGTCCGATGTTCGGCGTGGTCGCCGCGGCGGCGAGCATGGTGGCCAGAATGACAATGTCGTTCGTGCGCAATTCCGGTCCGACCGACCCCTCTTTGATCGCGGCCAACACATGCGGCTTGAGCAGCGCATTGAACCGGTCGATGGCATCGAGCAGCGCGGGATCGTCCCGCCCCTGCGCCCGAAGATAATCCGCGATCGGGGCATGGGCGATCATCTCGTCGAAGAAGTATCTAACCAGATCGAACAGACCTTCGGACGTCGCGGGGATGTCTTGGGCCTTATGCTCCAGCTTGACCAGATACAGGTCGAGCATTTCGTTGATGAGCGCGCGACGATCCGGAAAGTGCCGGAAAAAGGTTGCGCGGCCCACGCCGGCCCGTTTCGCGATACTGTCGAGCGGTGCTCCCACACCTCCCTCGATGAACACCTCGTGGGCGGCATCCAGAATTCGTATGCGGTTCTCCGCAAAATCCGCGCGGCGTTTTGTCGTCATGACGGTCCCCTCCAGTCCCGGTTTTTCACTTACGTTCGCGCGCCCCCACGAAAGCGAATGGTGAGCACATCATAGCCAATGGTCCTAACCTGCTGCAACTTCTGGTTTCGTAGTGACACAGCGTGAGCAAGCCTTCTCCCATTCCCGCCCAACGACCGACCCGCCGGGGCCTGGTGTCCATGGTGCGCGAGCCGACGGTTTGGTCGTCGCCTTCGCCTGATACCATCTCGACCTGGGGGCCGAAAGAATTCACCTGTCTTTCGATGATCCAGCCGATCCGGCGGCGAAAACCGCCGGTGGGATCAAGGGCACCGGGGATGACGCTGGGTTTCTCGATGGAGGCGATCAACCACCCGATTGCACGGGCTGTCGGCGAAAAGCCAGGCCATCGTGCGGCAGAAACGTCGGGCGAAGAAGGTGCGGCCGAATTGACGATTCCTCGGTCCAATCCTACGCTCCGCGAAAACGAACAGATCGCTTGAATGAAAACGTATTACTGGCGCCTTCGCAATTTCGCCACCTCTCTCGTCAAAAGCCCACGCCCCAAGATCCGCGGAGATGTGCGGTGGAGTGTGGCGGCCACGGTCAAAGAGCCGATGATGGTCCTGCTACCCTTCGTGTGTCACCATCTGGAGATGGGGGCGGACGAGATCATCCTGTACTTCGACGACCCGGAAGACCCGTCGATCGGGCAGATCGGCGCGATCGACGGCGTGCGGGCGGTGATCTGTGACGACCCCTATTGGGCGAAGCGGAAAGGGAGACCGAACGGTCAGAACGAACGCCAGAAATTCAATTTGCAGGATGCGCTGGCCCGCACGAGCTCTCACTGGGTCGTGCATATCGACGCGGACGAGTTTTTGTGGAGCTCTTCCTCGGTGACCGAGGATATCCGCCGCCTGAAGATGCATCACGACTGGATGGCGTTTCTGCCCGCCGAACGGGTCTGGGACGGCACCTATTCGCAAGGAACCTACGACGGTGTGTTTCGCACCCCGCTTCCCGACGACGACCCGCTCATCGTGCAGGTTTATGGACAAGATGCGCCGTGGCTTCCCTCCGGGTTGTCGGGCTATCGCAATTACAAACCAGCGATCCCGCATCGCACCGGGTTTCAGCCGCGCATCCACCATCTGACCGACTTCGGCAAGACGGACCCGCGCCCTTACACCTCGGCTGCGACTTCCCGGGTGCTGCATTTCGAAGCGCTGACACGGGACAAATGGGCTTTGAAGCTCCTGCGGTATGCCGCGAGCCGCCGGGTGCTTGAAGTGACGGGGCCGCGATGGCGGTTCATCCAGCACGTGGTGGCGCAGGAGGACATTCTGGGCGCGCTCTATGAGGCGTTTGACCGGGCTTACGTGTTGGGACCAGAGCAGGTTACGGCTCTTGAGGAGCGGGATGCGCTGATACGACCTGAGCTCGACCTGAAAGCTGCGGTGGCGCGGCGGGCGCCGGGGATCGAGATGGATTGGAACTCGAAGACGCTGGACGCCCAGATCAGGCCCGCGCTGGACGCGGTTTTGGCAGAGGTAGACAGGCTGCGGGACCACATCCTGTCGCTGGACCATGCGGACGGTATCCCGACATGAGCTGGGGTGTCGTCGCCACGGTCGATGAACCGGCCACACTGATTGCGGCCTTTGCGGGGTGGCACATCGCGCAGGGCGCCGCCGAGGTTCACCTGTTTTTCGACCGGCCAAACCCCGAGGCCGAAGCCTTGGTTGCGCCGCTTCCCGGCGTGCGGGTGACGCTATGCGATGACGCCTATTGGGCGGCACGGGGCGAGGATGATCGGCGGGCGCGGCAGACCGGGCGACAGATGGTGAACGCGCGCTTTGCTGCGGAGAAGGCCGGGGTCGACTGGCTCCTGCACTGCGATGCGGACGAATTCGTGGCCGATGGCGCGGCTCTGGCCAGGGCCTTGGCCACGGCGAAAACCGATGTGGTCAGACTGCGTGTCCTGGAGCGCGTGGACCGGGTCGGGGTCGACAGCCAGGGGATTTTCGATGGGCTGTTTCGGCACCGCGATCTGTCCTTCGAATGGCGGGGAGAGGCGAATTACGGGCGTTGGGCGAAATTCCTGATCTACGGGATGGCCGGGCATTATGTCGGCAAGATCGCGATCCGCACCGGGTCGGGCCTGCGCCATGCCGTGCATACCGTCGCAGGCAAAGGGCGCGGCGAGGCGCCGGAGATCAAACTGAATGGGGCACTTTTGCATTTCGACGGGCTCACACGGCGGCACTACGTCGCCAAGATGCTCCGGCGGGCGCAGATGGACCACTTCATGAAGGGGGCCGGGCCGGACGGAAAACCGCGTCAGAAACAGATCAAATACCTGCGCAATCACGCGGACGGCCGGGCGCAGATTCAGGCTTTCTATGACGGGGTGAAATCGGTGAACGGCGCGCAGGTTCTGGCGCTGACGGAGCAGGAGCAGTTCTTCGACCTGGGGTTCGACCCATCGGCGGCGCTGCGAGACGTGGGGCTTGACCTGGACCTGAGCCGCGCGGGGTTCGATGCCGCCCTACCCGATCACTTGCCCGAGGTGTTCGAAACCTACCCGATCCTTCTTGAAACGTAAAAAGGGGCCGGACGGACCGACCCCTTTCAGGATTGTCTCAGGAGCGATTAGCCGAGGTTGCTGTCGATGCCCTTACAGGCTTCGACGAGACCTTTCACGGCTTCGACGGAGTTGTCGAACATCGCCTGCTCGTCCTTGGTCATCTTGATATCGACAATGCGCTCGATGCCCTTGTCACCGATGATGGTCGGAACGCCGACATACATGCCCTTGAGGCCCAGCGCGCCTTCGACCCATGCCGCGCACGGCAGGAGACGCTTCTGGTCCTTGAGGTAGGCTTCGGCCATTTCGATGGCGGAGGCGGCGGGGGCGTAGAAAGCAGAGCCGGTTTTCAGCAGGCCCACAATCT
Organism: Maritimibacter sp.; assembly: GCA_003520545.1. Lineage (GTDB taxonomy): Bacteria > Pseudomonadota > Alphaproteobacteria > Rhodobacterales > Rhodobacteraceae > Maritimibacter. The sequence goes on from DOUP01000141.1 coordinate 10,110, forward strand.
CGGCACCGCCGTCACGCGTGCGCTGCACGATGGCGTCCAGTTTGTCCTGCGTCGTCCAGCCCATCTCCACGAGATCGGGGAGCGGGATACCGGCGACGGTGGAGTAGCGGGTCAGCGGCACCATGGTGTCGCCGTGGCCGCCGAGAACGAAGGCTGTGACGTCTTTCATCGACACGTCGAATTCCACCGACAGGAAGTGACGGAAGCGCGCGGAGTCGAGCACGCCGGCCATTCCGACGACTTTCTCTTTCGGCAGACCCGAATACTGCTGCAGCGCCCAGACCATCGCGTCGAGCGGGTTGGTGATGCAGATCACGAAGGCGTCCGGAGCGTTGGCGGCGATGCCTTCACCCACGGCTTTCATGACCTTGAGGTTGATGCCGAGCAGGTCGTCACGCGACATGCCGGGCTTGCGCGGCACGCCTGCGGTCACGATGCAGACGTCGGCGCCGGCGATGTCAGCGTAGTCCGTGGTGCCTTTGAGCGTCGCGTCAAAGCCGTCGACCGGGCCGCTTTCGGCGATGTCGAGCGCTTTGCCCTGCGGGGTGCCGTCGGCGATGTCGAAGAGGACAACGTCACCGAGTTCCTTGAGGGCGGCGAGGTGGGCGAGCGTGCCGCCGATCTGGCCAGCGCCGATGAGCGCGATCTTGGGTCGAGCCATGTGATTGATCTCCGATCAGGTTTTTCAATGGCGCGATGCGTAGACCCGTTGGAAGCAGTGATCAAGGGGCCGGACCCCTGCCGTTTGCAGTTGCAGCGAAGCCTGATAACGCTAAAGGTCAAAAGGATCAGGGGCTTCGCCGGGATTGCACCAATGGAATTGGACTTTACATTCTTTGCCATCGCCATCCCTGCGGTGATTTTCGCAGGGGTATCCAAGGGGGGCTTCGGCTCCGGCGCCGCTTTCGCCGCAACGCCGCTTCTGGCGCTGATTCTGGAGCCGGGTCAGGCGATTGGCCTGATGTTGCCGCTTCTGATGCTGATGGATGTGACCGCGCTGAAGCCCTACTGGAAGAAGTGGGACGGGCCAGCGGCGGGCGCCTTGATCCT
>DOUP01000044.1 GCA_003520545.1 Maritimibacter sp.
GCGCGGCGTGATTCCCCGCGTCATCATCACCACCTGGGCGGCAAGGTTCACGCAGACCACGTTCACCGCCAGGAGCGTCGCCGCCCCGATCGCAAGGTCGACCCGCCCGAAGCCCACGAACAGGCCCACCGCCGCGGTGGGCGGCAGGAGCGCCACCGCGACCATCACGCCCACCAGCGCCGATGAGACCCCCGTGACCAGCGACAAGGCCGCCGCCGCGCCGGAGGCCAGCGCAATCGCCATCCCGTCGAACCCCACGTCCGTCCGGCTCATCAGTTCCATCGACTCGAACGTCGGCGGCACCAGGAGCCCGATCATCAAGGACAGGCCCAGGGCCACGACAACACCGGCAAGGTTGGCACGAATGGCCCGGCCGATAAGCGCCCCGTCGCCCAGCGCGACCCCGACCGCAAGCGCCAGGTTGGGACCGAGCAGTGGTGCGATCACCATCGCGCCGACCACCACCGCGACGTTGTTGGCGAGCATCCCGAAAGCCGCCACGACGGTCGAAAGAACCGCGAAAACAATATAGTTGCGCCCGACCTGCGCGTCCTTCCAGACCGACGTGTAGATCTCTTCCCGCGTCAGCCCGGTCGACGCCACCTCGCGCCTCTCCTCCGGTTCCTCCTCAACCCGCGGGATCGTGGCCTCCACCGGTAACAGCGTGATCCGCCAGTCACCCTCGTTCTCGGGTCCGAAGACGGCCTGCATCCGGTCGAGCAGCACCTGCCGATTGTCCGCATCCGCAAGCACCAGCAACACCGCGTCCCCGTCCGGCTGGCTGGCGGTCAGAACCCGCATCTCGACACAGCCCTCACCCTCGATCGCCTTGACCAGGTAAGGCAGCGTGGCGGCCGGCGCGGAAACGAGGATCTGACGAAGCGACATAGCCCGACCCTAACGCCGCCCCACCACGCCGCAAGCCCTTGTCACACCGCCCGCCCGCGCGTATACGCCCGACCTGATCCAAAGGAGCCGAGCCATGCAGCAGGGCAGCGCCAATCTCAACATCATGATCAAGGCCGCGCGCAAAGCGGGGCGGTCGCTGGTCAAGGACTTCCGCGAAGTCGAGAACCTCCAGGTCTCGATGAAAGGCGCGGGCGACTTCGTGTCGAGAGCCGACATCGCTGCCGAGAACATCCTCAAGGAGGAACTCATGGAGGCCCGGCCGAACTACGGCTGGCTGGCCGAAGAAGGTGGCGAGGAGCAGGGCAACGACCCGACCCGTCGCTGGATCGTGGACCCGCTCGACGGCACAACGAACTTCCTGCACGGTCTGCCGCACTGGGCAATCTCCATCGGTCTGGAGCACAAGGGCGAAGTCGTCGCGGGCGTGATTTTCGACGCCGCCAAGGACGAAATATTCTATGCCGAAAAAGGCTTCGGCGCCTTCATGAACGACCAGCGCCTGCGCGTCTCGGGCCGCACCAAGATGATCGAGTCGATCTTCGCCACCGGCCTGCCCTTCGGCGGTCGCGGCGACCTGCCCGACACGCTTCAGGATCTCGCCCGTATCATGCCGACCTGTGCCGGCGTGCGCCGCTGGGGCGCGGCTGCGCTCGACATGGCCTACGTCGCCGCCGGGCGCTACGAAGGGTTCTGGGAACGTCGCCTGAACGCCTGGGATCTCGCCGCCGGCATCATCATCGTGAAAGAAGCGGGTGGCCTCACCGCACCGCTCGACCCTGCGGGCAACATCCTGTCGGACGGTGAAGTCATCGTCGCGAACGAGCCGATCTTCGATCAGTTCGCCCGGATTATCCGCAACTGATACCGCCGGTCTCTGGATTTCCACGCCCAAGGCACGCGACCGCCTAACTTGCGCCCGATTTGCGCGGAACAGTATCCTCAGTATACATCCGAGGAGCGGACATGACCGCCGTCAAAGCCTTTTTCATTGCCTGTTTCACGGACGACGACGGCGCCGTGACCGTCGACTGGATCGTGCTTGTCGCCGTGATCGTCATGCTGGGCATGGGCGCGGCCTTCTACGTCACGTCCTCGGTCCCGCATGTGGCAAACAACATGTCGTCTTTCCTGTCGAAAACCGACGTGGGCGGCTAACCCCCCCGACGTCAGCGGCGCCGCTTGACCCGCGGCACGGAACTTTCCTGGAACCGATACCGCGCTTCCGGGTGCGGCGGGTGACCATGGGTGCGCCGCCAGAAATCCGGCCCGCCTTCGCGGATCCATTTAGGAAGCACCCAGAAAAACCCCACGACGAACCCGCCCACATGGGCGAAGTAAGCGACACCGCCACCGTCCAAAGGCGTGGCCGCTCCGTTGAAAATCTGAAGCCCGAACCACGCGCCCAACACGATCCACGCAGGCAGCGGGAACACTTTGAAAATGATGACGATGATGAAGAGCACATCGACGCGGGCCTTCGGGAAAAAGAGCAAGTAGGCCCCCATAACACCCGCGATCGCGCCCGAAGCTCCGACCATCGGCACGGTCGAGGCCGGCCCCGCCAAGATCTGCGCCGCCGCCGCGCCAAGCCCGGACACGGCATAGAAAAGCGCGAAGGGACCATGGCCCAGCTCGTCCTCCAGATTGTCGCCAAACACCCAGAGAAACAGCATGTTCCCCGCGATATGCATGAAGCCGCCGTGCAGAAACATGGAGGTGACAAGCGTCTCGAACCCGTCGCCAGACAGGATACGCGCCGGGATCACGCCGTAATTCGCGATGAAGAAATTCTCGGCCCGCTGGTCCAACGTCATCTGCCAGAGGAACACCGCGATATTCACCGCGATGATGGCATAGGTGACGAACGGAGTTCGCTCGGACGGGTTGTGATCACGGATCGGAAACATGGGCGCAAATGGCCCCAGCCCGGGCCCCGCGTCAACCCACGGCGCAGCGCCTGACGCGCCCGTGATTTGGCCAGCGGCCGTCTCGGCGGCGATCCTGCCTCATGCGCGGGACCAGTCCCGACCTCCTCGCGGCCATCGAAATCCTGAGCGGCCTAGAATTTGTAAGACAGCGAAAATTCCGCCGTCGGTGCCGGACGCCCGTAGTGAAACGACATCACCGGATGCGCATAAACCGCCACATCCGCCGTGAACCGCTCGTTCGACCAGCCACCGCCGAGCGTCGGGGCCACGGGAAACGGCAGGTTGCCCGCCAGCCCGTTCGAGGTCTGGATCTTGATCGGCCGCCACAGGCCACCGCGCAGCGTGAACCCGTTCTTCAACTGGTACTCCGCCCCGAAATTGAGCGTCTGGATGTTCATGCTGAAATTGCCGTAGGTGCCCATGTAGGAGCGATATCCCCCGGCCAGCAGCAACCGGTCATTGACCTGCCACGACGCTTCCGCATTCACATTTCGCGGCAGCCCGACCGTCTGGTAAAACCACCGCGTGCCCGAGGCATCCCGCTCATAGGTGCGCACCGCGAGCGTCGTGTCGATATCGTTGATGGAGGCGGCCAGCGTCACCCGCTCGCCCAGGTCGTAACTCGCCCCGACACCCACCGAGAACGCCGTCGCGTGCACCGATTTGACCTCGCGCCCGACGCTGCCCGCATGGACCCCGCAGGAATTCGTCTTGCAGTCGATCCGGTCGATGACCAACCCCAGCTTCAGCCGCTCATGCGCCATCGGCTGAAGCCCAATCGCCCAGCGCCACACCAGCGTCTTGGAGTCGATCTCACCGTCATAAGTCCCGGAAATCCCCGGCAGCAGAAACCGCAGGAACACGCTCTGCGGGTCAGTCGCCTTGAACGCGCCGGTCGAGTGGCTGTGGACCCGCGGGAAATTCGCAAATCCGACATTCGCCTTCAACCCGAGCGGCTCAAAGAGCGGAAACGGCACCGTAAAGCCGATGAACGAGTGCGGGCGCAGCTTCGCATTCGCCTGCCGTGTCACCGACACCATGGGCCGGTCGAAATCGGCAATCAGCGCGGGATTGTAGAACATGGCATGCGGATCGTTGGCGGTGGCGACCCCGGTCGATCCCATCGCCAGGTGACGCGCGCCCAGGCCGAAGGCCACGTCGGACCCTTCCGCCACGAACGTCCGGCCCTGCCCCTGAACCGCACCCGTTGTCGCAATCAACAGGGCCATCGCCCCGATAAACCGTTTGATCATCCGCCCCCGCGTGCCCCATCCAATGTTTTCAAAGAACCAACCCGTCTATATCGCTCGCGCCACCGGCCTCCTAGCGCGAACCTCTTGCCCCCGCGCCGATGCTGATCCATTCATGCAGATATGACACAGGATCACGATCATAGCGGCCCCCGCCTGACCCCGCTCGCCCAATCGCTCCCCGCCGCCGTGCCCTTCGTCGGCCCGGAAACGCAGGAACGCGACCGCGGCCACCCCTTCAAGGCGCGCCTCGGCGCGAACGAAAGCCTCTTCGGCCCGGCCCCGTCGGTGATCGAGGCGATGTCCCGCGAAGCGGCCGAGACATGGAAATACGGCGACGCGCAAAGCTGGGACCTGCGCCGGGCGCTGGCCGGGCACCTGGGCGTCGGCATGGACAACATCATGGTGGGCGAAGGCATCGACGGACTTCTGGGCTATCTCGTGCGGCTCACGGTCGGCCCCGGCGACAAGGTCGTCACCTCGCTCGGCGCCTATCCCACGTTCAACTACCACGTCGCGGGCTTCGGCGGCGACCTGGTCACGGTGCCCTACACAGACGACCACGAAGACCCCATCGCCCTCATCGACAGGGCGCGCGAGCTTGGCGCAAAGCTCGTCTACATCGCCAACCCAGACAACCCGATGGGCACATGGCACACAGCGGAAACCATCCAACGGATGATCGACGCGGTGCCGGAGGGCACGCTCCTCATCCTCGACGAAGCCTATATCGAGTTCGCCCCCGACGGCACCGCGCCCCCCTTCGACGTGACCGACCCCCGCGTGATCCGGATGCGCACCTTCTCCAAGGCTTACGGCATGGCAGGCGCGCGCGTCGGCTACGCCGTCGCCGCCGAACCGCTCATCACCGCCTTCCACAAGATCCGAAACCACTTCGGCATGGCCCGCGTCTCGCAAGCCGGAGCCCTGGCCGCGCTGCAGGACCAGGACTACCTTGCAGAGGTCCAGGCCAAGGTCACCGTCGCACGCAACCGCATCGCCGAGATCGCCGAAGCCAACGGGCTGTCGACCCTGCCCTCGGCGACGAATTTCGTCGCCATCGACTGCGGCGCGGATGGCGATTTCGCCCGCCGCGTGCTCGCCGAACTGATCGCGCGCGACATCTTCGTGCGCATGCCCTTCGCCGCGCCGCAAGACCGCTGCATCCGCGTGTCCGTCGGAAACCCCGAGGACCTGGATGCCTTCGAAGCGGCTCTTCCCGCAGCCCTGGACGCCACCAGGAATGTCTGAATCAAGCAAGCGAAAGCGGCAAACCAGCGGCAACCTGACGTCTGAATACGCGAATAGTGCAAGAGCGCATCGCCACCTGATCGTCACCCGCGACCGGGCCACGACGGACGACCATCCGATCCTGCTGCACGCAGGCTCCCCCATGGAGCTCACCGAGCGCGAGGACGACTGGCACGGCCACCGCTGGATCTGGGCCCATGCCGACGACCGCGAAGGCTGGATCCCCTGGGACGCCATCGCATGGGTCGACAAGCAACCCTATGCGCTCGTGGACTACGCTTCCACGGAATTGACCGTGAGGACGGGCGACAGGCTCACCGCGCTAGAGCGCATGGGCGGCTGGACCCTGTGCCGATCCGAGGACAAACGCGAAGGCTGGGTGCCGGACCAACACCTCGCGCCCGCGACATAGGAGGTCTTGCGCCGGGCTTCGCCCGTCGCGGTGGGCCGCGCTTCGCGCGGCCAACTTCATGCCTCCGGCGGGGATATTTGAAGCACAGTGAAAACAAGGTCATTTCATCGTGCCAAAAATATCCAAAAACCGCAGGGGCGCGACCGAAGGTCGGGACCCTGCACCCATGCGCGCCGCAGGCGCACCTTTTTGCTTACGCTTGGGCCAGCACCCTGGCCGCGGCAGAAAGCGCGCCCGCGCCATGCGGAATGTCCAGCGCCACCAGCCCGGCTTCGATCACCCCCAGCGCCCCGATCACCATGTGCGCGTTGATGTGGCCCATGTGACCGAGCCGGAAGAACCCATCGCCATTGGGATCATCGGGCGCGCTCATGCCCAGCCCAATCCCCAGGGTCACACCACCGTTGTCCGCCACCCAACGGCGCAGCCTGGTGCCGTTCATCGACCCGAGCGCCAGCGCCGTCACCGCACGCGACCGCTTGTCCGGGTCCGCGATGTTGATCTCCATCGGGCCGCCCTGCCCCCAGGCGTCAAACGCCGCCCAGGCCGCGCGCGCCAGCACGTCGTGGCGGTGCCAGACGGCCTCCATCCCGCCTTCTTCCTCGATCATGTCCAAGGCCGCCCTGAGGCCCAGGAGGTGATGCGTGGGCGCCGTGCCGCCGAAGTATTGGTAGAACATCTCCGGGTGCATCCGGTTGCGCCAATCCCAATAGAAACTGACGCTTTCGTTCTGCCGCCCCTGCGCCTTGTCGTTCGCGAAAACGAACCCAAGACCGGGCGGCGTCATCAGCCCCTTCTGGCTCGCCGCCACCATCACGTCGACGCCCCAGGAATCCATTTCGAACTGGTCGCAGCCGAGGGACGCAATGCAGTCCACCATCAAGAGCGCATCATGCCCCGCCGCGTCCATCGCCCCGCGCAGGGCCTCGATATCGTTCAACACCCCGGTCGCCGTATCCACATGCACGCAGACCACCGCCTTGATCGCGCCCGCGCTATCCTCGGCCAGCCGCGCACGCACCGCCTCCGGGTTCAGCGCGTCCTTCAGACCGAAGTCCATGATCTCGACCGTGACGCCAAGCCGCTCGCAGATCATCCCCCAGAGCGCCGCGAAGCGCCCCGTGGCGAGCACCAGCGCCGTGTCACCCGGCGCCAGCACGTTCATCGCCGCGCCCTCCCAGGCGCCGTGGCCGTTGGCGATATAGATCGCCACGTCGGCCTGCGTCCGCGCCACCTTTTGCAAGTCCGGGATCATCCCCGCCACTGTCTCCACCAAGGCGCCTTCGTAGATGTTGGGCGCGGACTGGTGCATGGCGTTCAGCACCCGGTCGGGGCTGACGGAAGGTCCGGGAATGGCGAGGTATTCGCGGCCAAAAGCAAGGCTCATGGAAGGCTCCTGATCACGAGAACGACCAAGCGGTAGCCGCGCCCCGCGCGAAGGTCAATCGCGATACCGGGCGGCCAGCCGCACCGGATCGGCCCCCGACAGGAACCGGACCTGTCGCCACAGGTTCCGAGCCCCCTGTCGCAGCCAGCCGCGCGCGTAGCGCGCCCAGGAGGTCGTCACATCGGCGTCCAACACACGTGCACGCGGCAAGGCGCGCACCAGCGCCACGTCCTCCATCAGGGGCATGTCCGGATATCCCCCCGCCGCCTCGTAGTCCCCACGCGGCACGAGCAACCCCTGGTCCCCGAAGGGCATCCCGCAGGACGCCCGCAGGTTGGCCCATCCCGCAACCCAGCGCGGGCCAAACCCCGTGGCCGCAAAGCGCAGCCGGAAATACCCCGGCCCGCCCCGCGCCAGGCCACGCTCCACCGCCTCGACCCAGCCGGGACCGAGCACGCAATCCGCATGGAGCACGAGAAGCCAATCCCCCGATGCCGCGGCACAGCCGCGTGCAAGCTGCCCGCCACGCCCCGGGGGACCGTCGATCCAGATCGCGCCGACCTCCTCCGCGATCACCCGCGTGGCATCCTGCGATCCGCCATCCGTCACCACGACCTCGCGCACTAATCCCGCCTCGACCCCCTCCATCAGGGCGATCAGGCAGGCGGGCAAAACGCCTTCCGCGTTCAGGGTCGGGATCACGATGGACAGAGGCGCGCGCATCTCGGGTTCTCTCCTGGCTTCAGACGCTTATATTAGCCCCAGGACCGAAAGGACAAACACATGACAGGCGAAACCGACAACAGCCGCGTGGTGCTGCGCATCACCGGCGCCGACCGCACCCATTTCCTCCAGAACCTCGTGACCAACAACGTGGAACAGGACGGGCTGGTCTACTCCGCGCTCCTGACCCCCCAGGGCAAGTTCATCGCGGATTTCTTCACCCAGGACACCGGCGAAGCGATCCTGCTCGACACGCACACCGACGCCGCCCCGGCCCTCGCCCAACGGCTCAAGATGTATAAACTGCGCGCCGATGTGCAGATCGAGGAGGCGGGCCTTCACGTCATCCGGGGCTTGGGCGACACGCCCGAAGACGGCTTCACCGACCCGCGCGATCCAACCCTTGGCTGGCGCGCTTACCGGGACGCGCCCGGAGACGCGCCCCAGACCGATTGGGACGCGCTCCGCGTCGCCGCCTGCGTGCCCGAAGCCCCCGTGGACCTCACGCCCGACACCTTCATCCTGGAGGCCGGGTTCGAGCGGATGCAGGGCGTCGACTTCAAGAAAGGCTGCTACGTCGGTCAGGAAGTCACCGCCCGCATGAAGCACAAGACCGAGCTGCGCAAAGGCTACACCACCGTCACCGTCGAAGGTCCGGCCGAGCCGGGAACCGAGATCAGGACCGAGGACGACAAGCCCGCGGGCACGCTCCTGACCCGCGCCGGGGCCCGCGCGATCGCCTACCTGCGCTTCGACCGCGCCAAGGGGCCGCTCACCGCAGGGGACGCAAGCGTCTCGTGGGACGGCTAGAGGAGCGCATCCTCGCGCTCACCGGCGACCGGGTGAGCGCCCTGCGTCCGCTCTCGGGCGGCGACCTTTCGGATGTCACCCTCGTCCACCTGCAAAGCGGTGCGCGCCTCGTGGCCAAGACCGGCCCGATGGTGGACCGCGAAGCCCGGATGCTCGCCGCCATTGCCGACGCCGGAGCGCCCGCCCCCCGCGTCATCGCCACCGACAGCGATCTCCTGCTTCTCGAAGCCCTGGACGAGGCGCATCCGGGAGCCGGCTCCTGGGCCGCGACCGGCGAAGCGCTCGCCACGCTGCACGCCGCCACGGGCGATAACTACGGCTGGCCCGAGGACTATACCTTCGGCCCGGTCGCCATTCCCAACGCGGCGCGAACCGACTGGCCCGATTTCTGGGCCGCCAACCGTCTCCTGTGCCACGCCCCTCACCTGCCCGGCGGCTTGGCCCCACGCATCGCCGATCTCTGCGAAAAACTCCCGGCGATCCTGCCACGGACCCCGCGCCCCGCCCTGCTCCACGGCGATCTCTGGTCCGGCAACCTGCTCTTCGGTCCCGCGCCCCGGGTCTGGTTCATCGACCCCGCCTGCTATTACGGCGACCCGGAGGTCGACCTCGCCATGCTCCACCTCTTTGGCCAACCCGGCGCCGGGTTCGCCAAAGCCTACGGCCCGCTCACGGACGGCTGGGAGGACCGCCGCGCGGTCTACACCCTCTGGCCCGCCCTCGTGCACCTGCGCCTCTTCGGCTCCGGCTACCGCGCACTCGTGGATCGCCTGCTCACATCCCTGGATGTCTGACGCCCCGCCCCGGGCCAATATCCTCTCTGGTTGCGAAATACCTTCGGGGGAGGAGCATCGCGTTTGCCTGCAAACGGGATGCGGAGGGGGCAGACAGCCCCCTCGGCCCCCGACCACCAGACGACTCCACGTCCGATCGTGCGCCCGGAAATGCAAAAAAGGCCGGGATCACCCCGGCCTTTCGGTCTTTCACCAGCATGACGTTGCGTCAGGCAATCAGGCCCGTTCGCTGTATTCCATGGTCTCGGTGTTCACCACGATCGCCTCGCCCTGGCCGACGAACGGCGGCACGGAGACCCGCACGCCATTGTCCAAAAGCGCCGGCTTGAAGCTGTTCGCAGCCGTCTGTCCCTTGACCACCGGCTCGGTCTCTTCGACCACGCAGGTGACCTTCTGCGGCAGCGTCGCGTTCAAGGCTTCGCTTTCGTAAAACTCCACCACGATGGTCATACCGTCTTGCAAAAACGGGCGACGCTCGCCCAGGATTTCCGCCGGAAGCGCGACCTGGTCGAAGGTTTCCGTATCCATGAAATTCAGCATCCCATCGGATTCAAAGAGAAATTGCATGTCCTTTTGCTCCAGCCGGACACGTTCGACCTTGTCCGCGGAGCGAAACCGCTCGTTCAATTTGGAGCCGTTGCGCAGGTTGCGCATCTCGACCTGGGCAAAGGCGCCGCCCTTGCCGGGCTTCACGTGGTCGACCTTCACAGCGGCCCAGAGGCCGTCGTTATGTTCCAGGACATTGCCTGGACGAATCTCGTTTCCGTTGATTTTGGGCATATGGCGAAACCGTGGCAAAAGGTTGATGTGACGATGCCCGCACCTATATCCGGGGCTTAGGAGTGGCGCAAGCAGACGAGATTTTGTGTGACTTCGCGAAGGGCCATGCGCTATATGCATGGCTGACATGCAATAGGTCCAATACCGAATCGCGTGCGAAAGCGCATATTGGCCCTCACGCCAGCAAGCGCAAGATACAAACCGCCCAGTGTCTGGGGCGGATCTTGTGCTGAGAAACAAAACAAGGACTGGGAATGCTCGATAACGTCGACGGTACTGCCTTCAATCACGAACAAGGAAACAGGGCCCGCAAGCTCTTCGCTGCTGTGGTCCTCGCTGCCCTCGATGACGCTATCGCGGATGACAAGAAGTACGGAAACGGCCCCGAACAGATCGCCCGCTGGGCGCGCTCTCGCGATGGCCGTGAAGTTCTGTCCTGCGCCGGGATCGACCCCAACGAACGGGTCGTGAACGGTCTGATGGAATTCGTCGGCAAGGGTGTGCGCACCTCTGTCGCTCTGTCCCGTGAGGAAAGTGAGCGTCGTCACGCAGCCGAAGCGGCAGAAGCCGCGTAACTGCGAAGAAACCAGGATTAGGAAAAGGGCGTGCCACGGGGCGCGCCTTTTTTCGTTCGGGTGGTTGGCTCAGGCAGGCGTCTCGCCCCCCATCTTGCCAATCGCATCCACCTCGCGTTTCAAGGACAGCCACCCAAGGCTCTCCATCGGCAGGCTCGCAAAGGCCGTCAGCCGATTGCGCAACATCCGGTAGCTCTCGACAAAGGCCAGCCGCCGCTCCGCCTCGTTCCCCGTCGCGATCACCGGATCGGGCAGCCCCCAATGCGCGCTGATCGGCTGGCCGGGCCACACCGGACAGGGTTCCGACGCCGCCCTGTCGCAAACCGTGAACACGAAATCCATGCGCGGCGCCTCGGCCCCTTCGAACTCACCCCATGACTTGGACCGCAGCCCCGAAACGTCGTGGCCGAGGTTGCGCAACAGCTCCAGGGTATAGGGATGCGGCCCCCCGCGCGGGTCGGACCCGGCGGAATAGGCACGAAACCGGTCTCCTGCCTCCGCGTTCAGGATCACCTCTGCCATCAGGGACCGGGCGGAATTGCCCGAGCACAGGAAAAGCACGTTCTTGCGTTCGCTCATCAGGAACCCCTCCATCCGGGCCTGCGGGTCCGGCGCACAAACCTCCGGCTGCCCACCACAACAGGTCTCGGTCAGAAACACCGCCAGCGCCTGCGCCGCCTCGATCCGCGCGAAATAGCGGATCACCCGCCCCTCGCGTCGATTGGTGACCAGCCCGGCCTGAACAAGCTGCCCGAGATGCGAGGACAGCGTGTTCTGACGCGCGCCCAGCGCCTCGGCCAGCCCGCCCGCCGCCATCCCATCGGGTCCGGCCTCGACAAGACGGCGAAAGGCGGCGAGCCGGATGTCCTGGCTCAGGGCGGAGAAGGCGGAAAGGGCAGTTTTCTGATCCATATTTCGATATATCCCGATATTTCGACACACCTGTCAACGATTCTTAACAGCCCCTCACCGCACGCTGCGTTAATCACGGCAAAGCTGCACAATCGTATGCACGCGCTGTGCACACCCTGTGCACGCATGTCAGACAGCCGCTCAGCCCTTCTTCCCAAGGATAAACGCCCCGCACGCGCCCCGGGACCGCTTCCCCCTTCCCCTCCACCGCACGGCGCGGTAACGGAGACCCATGACAAAGGCGGTGATGATCCAGGGCGCAGGCTCGAACGTGGGGAAATCGTTGATCGTGGCAGGNNTCCTGCTCAAGCCCGAAACCGACACTGGCGCACAAGTTATCGTGCAAGGTCAACGCTTTGCGACCCTAAAGGCCCGCGACTACGGACGCCAGAAAGCCCAGCTCCTGCCAAAGGTCCTGGAGAGCTTTCACCGTCTCGCAGCCCGGCATGACCTCGTCATCGTCGAAGGCGCCGGCTCCCCGGCCGAAGTGAACCTGCGCGCGGGCGACGTCGCAAACATGGGCTTTGCCGAAGCCGCCAGCGTTCCCGTTGTGCTTGCGGGAGACATCGACCGAGGCGGCGTCATCGCGCAACTGGTCGGCACCCACGCGGTCCTCCCGCCTGCTGACCGGGACCGAGTAAAAGCGTTCCTCATCAACAAGTTCCGCGGCGACCCCACGCTGTTCGACGATGGCCTCACCGAGATCACGCGCCACACCGCATGGCCCTCCCTCGGCGTCCTGCCCTACTTCCCGGACGCCTGGCGCCTGCCCGCCGAAGATGTCATGGACCTCGCCGCACCCCGACCGCATTCAGGCCCGATCAAGATCGCCGTGCCCCGCCTGAACCGCATCGCGAACTTCGACGACCTTGACCCGCTCTCTTCGGAGCCGTCTGTCACGCTGGAGATCATCGAACCCGGTCACCCCCTGCCCGGCGACGCGGCCCTCGTCCTGATCCCGGGTTCGAAATCCACCATCGCCGACCTCGCCCATTTCCGGGTCCAGGGCTGGGATATCGACTTGCAAGCCCATGTCCGGCGCGGCGGCCACGTGATGGGAATTTGCGGCGGTTATCAAATGCTTGGCACGCTCATCCGCGATCCAGACGGTCTCGAAGGCTCGCCGGGAGACGCCCCCGGCTTGGGGCTCCTGGACGTCCAGACGACGCTGGAACCCGCCAAGACCCTCGCCCTCACCACCGCGACCGAGAGCGCCACCGGCCACGCGGTTTCAGGCTACGAAATCCACCTGGGCACGACCCAAGGCCCCGACACCGCCCGCGCCTTTGGCGGATTGAGCAAATCCGTCAAAGAAGGCGGCGTTCTCGACGTGAAAACCAAAGAGTTTGTTGCGCTTGGCATGGCTGTTGTGAGCCGCTGTGAACCCTGCATCTCCCTGCACTGTGACGCCCTTGTGCGGGCCGGTGCCACCAAAGAAGAGGTGGCTGATGTGTTGGCCATGGCCATCCAGATGGGAGGCGGCCCCGCGATGATGTATGCGGCAAAAGCACAGGAGTGCTTTGAGGAGCTTTCCGCGGGCTGACACACTGTTGCACGCCACCTATGGTGGGCTCAAATTGATCCACAACACATTGGACCCACCATGCAACGCACCCTTGTCTTGGCCAGTTTTCTGGCTTGCACCTCCGCCATCACTGCTCAGGCGTCAGACATCTCCAGCTGGAGTTTTGGTTCCGGCGACACCATTGCGTGGAGTGATGTTGAAGAGCTGCGCAAAACCATCTTTGAAGCCTTTGACACAGACGGCGACGGTGCACTGAGCAACGAGGAATACACCGCCTTTGACAAAGCCCGCGCAGAGGCCGCCGGCAAAGACGCCTCCTCTCTGCTGCTGCGCGCAGTGTCTGGCTTGGGACGCGAAAACACCGATCTGAACCTTGATGGGTCCGTGACACGTTCCGAAATGGAAACGGCGCTGCGCACTTGGTTTGAACGTGTCGACACCAACAAAGACGGCGTCATCACCAAAGGCGAATACTAAACGCACAACGCTCAGCCTAACAGCTGGGCGTTCTTTTCAGCGGGGAGTGGTCTGAGCAGCCTGCCAAGAAGGTTCACCCTTAGCGTGTCTGAAGACCGCCTTCCAATTTGCCGCCGATTTTCCGATCTTCAACGGCTGCATTGCGGACAAAACAAGTTTCACTGCCGTTGTTTCAGTATCAGCTTGCTGCGCACGGAAGTGGCGTTGGCGCAGCAAAAGTATTGTGCTTGCTGATAGCAACGTCGATGTTGCAACCATGGTAACAGAAACAGAGTTTTCCTTTTCAGCGCTAACCGGTCCGGCACGTCGGCACATTCGGGTGTTTCAGATACACCAGTTTTTTGATCGATTTGCGATGGGTTTGACAGTTGCCGTTGTTGCTCTGGCTTTAACCGACCGCGGCATGGACCTCTTTCAAATCTCGCTCCTCTTTGGGGTTTACGCGCTCACCGCCATGGCGACG
>DOUP01000001.1 GCA_003520545.1 Maritimibacter sp.
CTTCGGTCAGCGCGTCGATGATCTCGTCCAGATCGCCCGCCATGACCTCGCTCAGCTTGTAGAGCGTCAGGTTGATACGGTGGTCCGTCATGCGGCCCTGCGGGAAGTTGTAGGTCCGAATACGTTCGGACCGGTCGCCGGAGCCGACTTGGGATTTACGGCTCGCGGCCCTTTCGTCATGCGCTTTTTGACGTTCAGCGTCGTAGAGCCGGGTCTTGAGCACCTGCATCGCGATCTCACGGTTCCGGTGCTGGGATTTCTCGGAACTCACCACCACGATCCCGGTGGGAATATGCGTGATCCGCACGGCGCTATCGGTGGTGTTGACGTGCTGACCGCCTGCCCCCGAGGCGCGCATGGTGTCGATACGAATGTCGCCGGGGTCGATATGGATATCCACGTCTTCGGCCTCCGGCAAAACCGCGACGGTCGCCGCAGAGGTGTGAATGCGCCCGCCGCTTTCGGTCTCCGGCACCCGCTGCACCCGGTGCACGCCGCTCTCGTACTTCAATCGCGCAAAGACGCCATCGCCCTTCACATGCGCGATGACTTCCTTCACCCCGCCAAGTTCGGTCAGGCTCTGCTCGACGATATCGAGGCGCCAGCCCTGGCGTTCGGCATACCGCTGGTACATGCGCAAGAGATCCCCCGCAAAAAGCGAGGCTTCGTCCCCGCCCGTGCCGGGCCGAATTTCGATCATCGCCGGGCGCGCATCCGCCGCGTCACGCGGCAGCAGCGCCAAGCGCATCGCCTGTTCCATTTCCGGCAACCGCGCGCGCAGAACCGGGAGTTCTTCCTCGGCCAACTCGCGCATGTCCGGATCGGACATCATCGCTTCCGCGTCTTCGATATCGGACAGGAGTTGCTTGAACGACTCGACTTGCTCCACCACCGGTTTCAGTTCCGCGTATTCGCGCCCCACCTCCGCGATCTCATCACCGGACAGCCCTTGGGACATTTTCGCCTCAAGGAATTGAAACCGCTCTACGATCGCATTGAGTTTATCTATCGGAACCATGGCGAACCTCGTCGCCCATTGCCCCGGTCTGGTCAAGAGGCCCCGTCGCGCTATCTCACCCGGCGGGTTGCTCCTTCGCCTCAAGCTGGTCGAACCACCGCGTGACCTTGGCCGCGTTGACGCCCATGTCGCCCTGCCCGAAAACGAGGTGCGAGTGGACGTGTAGCGCGTCGTCTTCGACCCAGATCAAAGCAATATCCGGAAACCCCCAGAGTTTCGAGCGCGTCACGAAGGTCGCCGGATCATCGCCCGTGCCGACACGCTCCGTGCGCGGGGTCTTGGCCGCAATCTCCCGGAGCCGGTCAATCGCGTCCGGCGGCAATCCATCCAACGGCCGCACGATCTTGATACCGCCCATCTTTGGATGAACCCCCGGCTCCATCGGGCCGGGCTTTTGCGACAGGCGGTCCATGGGCAACGGCGCGATGCGAACCCAAAGGCCCGCAAGCACGAGCAGAACAACCAGGCCAACGAGCAGTTTCCAAATCATTCTTTTCTCCAATCCGATGGGAAAACGACCGAGGGCGTCACCGCCGCGTTGCGCCCCAGAGCTGCAAAATTTCGGTCGCCACATGGGCCCCGGCCACGGCCGTCGCCCCGGTGGTGTCGAACGGCGGTGAAACCTCGACGATGTCGCCACCGAGGATGTTCACGCCCGCGATACCTCTCAAAACCGCGGCGGCCTGGGCCGAGGTCAAGCCACCCCAAACCGGCGTGCCGGTTCCGGGCGCGTAAGCGGGGTCGAGCCCATCTATGTCGAAGGTCAAATAGGCGTTCGCCCCGCCCACCACGTCCCGAATGCGCGCGGCAATCGTCTTGGGACCAATCTCGTGACACTCCGGCGCGTCGATGATGGTGATGCCAAGCGGGTCGTCGTTCGTGGTGCGAATGCCGATCTGGATGGAGCGTTCGACGTCGAGCAATCCTTCCTTCACCGCCTTGTAAACGAAGGTGCCATGGTCCACCCGGGTCGCGTCGTCGTCCGGCCAGCTGTCGGTGTGCGCGTCGAACTGGATCAACGCCAGCGGGCCATGCTTGGCCACATGGGCACGCAGGATGGGCAGCGTGATCGAATGATCCCCGCCCAGTGTCACGACGCCGCAATCTTGTGCCAGGATGCCTGCGATATGCGCTTCGATCCGCGCCGGTACATCCGACGGCTTGGCGTAATCAAACGCCATATCGCCATAATCCGCGATGGCAAACGCGCTCATCACGTCGAAATCCCAGCCATAGGGTGCATCCGGGCTTTGCAGCGCCGAGGCCTCGCGGATCGCACGAGGCCCGAGCCGCGTGCCGGGACGATTCGTGACCGCCTGATCGAACGGGATGCCGGTCACCGCCACGTCTGCCGCACTCAAATCCTTGGTGAACCGGCGCCGCAAGAACGACGTGGCCCCGGCGAAGGTGTTCTCGAATCCCGGTCCCTTCAGGCTCTCGCGCGTGAAGGCTGCGTCGATCTCGTTCTGTGCGTCTTCCAGTGCCATCCTGGCTCCTTTGGCTGGCCTCTCTGGTGGCCCTTTGCTAAAGCGTTCCGCCAAGAACCTGAACCACTGGTTCTTTTGGCGGACCGCGTGAAACGCTCATATGATGCGCTGCGCCCCGCCTCATCCCTGTCTCAGGAATAAGGCGGGACGCTTTAGCCATACGAAGAAAGCATTGGGAGCGCCAGATGACCAGACCTTCGAACGACATCGTGCATGATCCTGACGGCGGCATCGAACGGCTGCTGGAAATCATGCGTCGTCTGCGTGACCCCGACGCGGGTTGCCCCTGGGACATCGAACAGGACTTCTCGACCATCGCACCCTACACCATCGAAGAAGCCTACGAGGTCGCAGACGCCATCGAGCGCGAGGCGTGGGAAGAGTTGCGTGGCGAGTTGGGCGATCTGCTGTTCCAATCCGTCTTCCACGCCCAGATGGCCGAGGAAAAAGGGCTGTTTTCCTTCCATGACGTCGCCAAGACCATGTCCGACAAGATGGTGGCTCGGCATCCGCATGTGTTCGGCAGCGAGAGCCGCGACAAAAGCGCGGACCAGCAGACCGAGGATTGGGAAACGATCAAGGCCCAGGAGCGCGCCGCCAAGGACCGGGGCGGCGTGCTGGACGACGTGGCGCTCGGACTGCCCGCGCTGCTGCGTGCGGTGAAGCTCCAAAAACGCGCCGCCCGAGTCGGATTCGACTGGCCCGACATCGGGGAGGTGCTCGACAAGGTGACGGAAGAAACCCACGAAGTGATCGAAGCCCGGGACACGCTGACCCACGATGAGCTGACCGAAGAGGTCGGCGATCTGCTCTTCGTTCTTGCCAATGTCGCCCGTCATCTGGGCGTCGAACCGGAGGCGGCTCTGAGGGGGGCAAATGCCAAATTCGTGCGTCGGTTCGGGGGGATAGAGGCCGAACTTGCGAAGTCCGGTAAGCGCCCGGAGGACAGTGATCTCGAAGAGATGGACGCGCTTTGGAACGAGATGAAGCGGCGGGAAAAAGGCGAGAAATAAAGCCGAGTATTCCAGTCAGGTATTGACCTGATTGTTTTTGTCGGAAATAAAACGTCCGAACGCAACAAATGAGGTTTTCAATGCTTCGCACAATGACGCTTGCCACCCTGCTGGGAGCCACGGCCCTGCCCGCTTTCGCCGACGTGAACGTGTATTCTTACCGCCAGCCCGAGCTGATCCAGCCGCTGGTCGACGGCTTCACCGAAGAAACCGGCATCGCCGTCAACGTGGCTTTTCTGAACAAGGGTATGGTCGAACGCCTCAAGGCCGAAGGTGACCGGTCGCCCGCCGATGTGATTCTGACCACCGACATTTCCCGCCTCGTCGAACTGGTGGACGCCGGCGTGACCCAGCCGGTCGAGAGTGACGTGCTCGCCGAGAAGATCCCGGCCAACCTGCGCGCCGACGACAACCAATGGTTCGCGCTGACCACCCGCGCCCGCGTGGTCTATGCCTCCAAAGAGCGTGTCGAGGAAGGCGCCCTCACCACCTACGAAGATCTGACCGATCCCAAGTGGGAAGGCCGGATCTGCACCCGCTCCGGTACGCACCCCTATAACGTCGCGCTCGCCGCCGCCTACCTCGTGCACAACGGCCCCGAGGAAACCAAGGAATGGCTCGAAGGCGTGAAAGCCAACCTCGCGCAGAAACCGCAGGGCAACGACCGCGCGCAGGTGAAATCCATCTGGGCAGGCGAATGCGACATCAGCCTCGGCAACACCTATTACATGGGCAAGATGCTCGCCGACCCGGAACAGACCGAATGGGCCAACTCCGTGCGCATCGTGTTCTCGACCTTCGAAAACGGCGGCACTCATGTGAATGTCTCTGGCGTGGCGTTGACCAAAGCGGCACCCAACCACGACGAAGCCGTGCAGTTCGTTGAATACCTCGCCTCGGACGCCGCACAGGCGATCTATGCCGAAGCGGTCAGCGAATACCCGGTGGACCCGGCGGTCGAGGCCTCCGACCTGGTGCAAAGCTGGGGCAGCTTCACGCCGGACGACATCAGCCTGACGGACCTGGCCGCAGCCCGTTCCGATGCGCTGAAACTGATCCAGGAAGTCGATTTCGACGGTTAATCCGCGAACCACTCGCGAACACTACGTCCGGGCCTGTCACGGCTCGGGCGTTTTTCGTTGGCGCGGTGTGAGCCTCAGCCAGATCCCGTCCTTGCCCCGCACCGTCAGATGCGCAACCGGCATCGCGGGCTTCTCAGGCACCAGGTCAAACCGATAAGCGCGCACCAACATCGCCAGAAGCAGCGGACCCTCCACCATCGCGAACCCCGCCCCGGTGCAGACGCGCTGCCCGGCCGAAAACGGCATGTAGGCGTTACGTAGGCACATCTTTCCGTTTTCCGTGCCGAACCGCCCCGGATCGAACTCGTCCGGTCGCTCCCATAACCGCTCATGGCGGTGCTGGTGCCACGGGCTCAGCACCACTTGCGCACCCTTCCCGATGTCGCGCCCCCGGAACCGCTCCGGACAAGCCGCCTCCCGCACCATCATGGGCACGGGTGGATAGAGCCGAAGCGACTCGCGAAACACATCACGCGCCACCCGCAGCTTCGATACCTGCCCGAAGTCCTCTGCGGTCGTCAGGCCGACACGGGCTTCTTCGGCCACCCGGTCCTGCCACCCCGGATACATCGCGAGCAGGTAAAGCGTCCAGGCGAGCGCCGAGGCCGATGTCTCATGCCCCGCGAGGAAAAAGATCGCCACCTGGTCGACCATTTCCTCGGTTGCAAACGTTTCCCCGGTCACCGGGTCCGCCGTCGTCATGATCTTGGTTGCGAGATCGTCGGGCGCGGTTCCCGCTTCGATCTCGGCCATCCGGTCCGCAGTCAGCTTGGTAATCAAGGCCCGAATGTCTCGGGCCGTGCGCTTGGTCTCGCCGCTGTGAAACCGGGGAAACCACTTTGGCAACGGCAAAAGGGCGCCGAGGTTCACCA
>DOUP01000002.1 GCA_003520545.1 Maritimibacter sp.
GCAGACCGGGGCGGGGAGCATGGTTTCCTGTGCCAGGGCCTCGGTTGCCCGCTCCAACTCGACGTTGGGACCGACCCAGCGCCGCCCGGTCAGGCTTTCCGAGACATCGAGGAAGTCGGTCATGGTGCACAATCCCTCGCCGGCAAGATCCGCGCGAACTCGCCGTTCAACTGGTCCAGCGCGGCCTCGTGAATCGATGTCGGGTCCAAGGTGCCGCCCGCACGCCAGGCGGTGTTCGCATTTCCGGCAAAGGCGGCGCAGGCGTCGTGGGCCAGGTCCACAGCAAACCCGAGGTTCGCGGCCATCCGGGTGGTGGTCGAGACGCAGTGCGGCGTGGTCAGCCCGCAGATCGTGACGGCGTCACAGCCGACGCCCCGGAGCCGCGCCTCCAGATCCGTGCCGATGAAGGCCGAATTCACCCGCTTGTCGATGACGGGTTCCCCCGGCTTCGGTGCAACCTCCGGCTTGTGATCGACCCGGCCCCCGTCCGGGTTCAGAGGCGACCCGGGCGTGTCGGACAGATGGCGGATGTGGAACACCGGCGCTCCCGCCAAGCGCCAACGGGCGAGCATCTCGCGCGCCCGGTTCTCGGCCTGCGGGTTGTTGCGCGGCCCCCAGGCCGGATCGTCGAACCCGGCCTGGATGTCGATGAGGATCAGCGCGCGGATTTACGCCCCCACCCATTCTCTCGGGTTGCGGTAGATCATGCGGCGCACCGACCCGGTCTTCGAGCGCATCAGGAGCGTTTCGGTGGTCAGGTGGCCGGGTTCGCGGATGATGCCCTTGACGATAGAGCCATCGGTCACGCCGGTCGCGGCGAAGATCACATCGGCCTGCACCATTTCGTCGCGGGCATAGATCTTGTCCAGATCGGTGATACCGGCCTTGGCGGCGCGGCCCCGTTCGTCATCGTTGCGGAAGGTCAGCTGGCCCCACATCTGCCCGCCCATGCACTTGAGCGCGGAGGCTGCCAGCACACCTTCGGGCGCGCCGCCCTTGCCCATGTACATGTCGATGCCGGTGGTCGGTTCGGCGCAGTGAATCACACCGGCCACGTCGCCGTCGGTAATGAGCCGGATCGCGGCCCCGGTGGAGCGGATGTCGGCGATCATCTCCTCGTGGCGCGGGCGCTCCAGAACGCAGACGGTGATGTCGCTGTCCTTGACCCCCTTGGCCTTGGCCAGCGCCTTCACGCGCTCCGACGGGCTCATCTCAAGGCTCACCACGCCGTCGGGGACACCCGGGCCCACGGCGAGCTTTTCCATGTAGACGTCGGGGGCGTGCAGCATCGTGCCGCGCGGCGCGAGCGCGATGACGGTCAGCGCGTTGGGCATGTCCTTCGCGGTCAGCGTGGTGCCTTCGAGCGGGTCGAGCGCGATATCCACTTCCGGCCCGGTGCCATTGCCCACTTCCTCGCCGATAAAGAGCATGGGGGCCTCGTCGCGCTCGCCTTCGCCGATCACGACGGTGCCCTTGATGTCGAGAAGGTTGAGCTGATCGCGCATTGCGTTCACGGCGGCCTGGTCGGCGGCCTTTTCGTCGCCCCGGCCCACCAGCTCTGCCGAGGCCATGGCGGCGGCCTCCGACACGCGGGCGAGACCCAAAGACAGAAGACGGTCGGCAAAGACGACGGGAGAAGCGGTCATGGAGTTGTCCCTCGGAAATATTGTTTGGCCAACACCTAACAGGCAGGACAGGAAGGGGGAAGCGCGTCCGGGCAGGTTTGCGCTACCAAGGGACAGGTTCCCTGTTTCCGGTCTCGAAATATCCCGGGGGTGCGGGGGCTGGCCCCCGCTTGAACCTGTATGCGGGGGCAGAGCCCCCGCATACGGCGACCCGGCGTCAGCCGGGGCGCAATACCTTGTCAGGTCAGACTTCTTCGATCCGGATCGCGACCGGGTCACCCTCGACCACGCCGGTCTTGGCCAGGCCTTCGAGCGCTTCGTCGATCGCCGCACGGGTGCATTGGTGGGACACGATGATCACCGGCGCGGTCTTTTCTTCATGGCCATACTGGCGCATTCGGTTGATCGACACGCCCGCATCGCCCAGGGCACCGGCGACCTTGGCCAGGGCGCCCGGCTTATCCAAGAGCGCCATGCGCAGGTAGTAAGCGGCAGGCACCGTGGCCTTGGCGGGGGCAGCCGCTTTCAGCTTGGAGGCTTCCTTGCCGAAGGTCGAAATGGTGATCCCGCGCGCGATGTCCATGACGTCTGCCATGACGGCCGAGGCGGTCGGTCCTTCGCCCGCGCCCGCGCCGCGCATGACGATCTGGCCGACGCTGTCGCCTTCGAGCACGACCATGTTGGTTCCGCCCTCGAGCTGACCCAGTGGCGACACGGCCGGGACGAGGCAGGGCGACATGCGCTGTTCCAGCCCGCGACCGGTCATCTGCGCGACGCCCAGCAGCTTGATGCGGTAGCCCATGTCGGCGGCCTGTTCGATGTCTTCGATCTTGATCCGCTCGATACCTTCCAGCTCGACGCCGTCGAAGTTGACCTGCGTGCCGAAAGCGATGGCCGAGAGGAGCGACAGCTTGTGGCCCGCGTCGATCCCGCCCACGTCGAGCTGCGGGTCGGCTTCGAGAAAGCCCAGCTTGTCGGCCTCGTCAAAGACCACGTCATAGGGAAGTTCCGCGTCATACATCCGGGTCAGGATGTAG
>DOUP01000027.1 GCA_003520545.1 Maritimibacter sp.
GTCGCCGGGACGGGTTATTTCCAGCGCGAATTCAGGGGTTTCGCCTGTTGGCAAGGTAATTTCAACGCGTTCTGGAAATGCCCCCCCCCACAACCGCTCGATCGCCGCACAAGTCGCTGCGGCGGCACAGGCGCCTGTGGTCCAGCCACGGCGCAATTGGGGGGCGTCAGGTGATGTCATCAGGGCGACTATAGCCCCGCGACTGGCCGCCGCCAATCACCCTTTCACGCGCTTTGCCAAACGTTTGCGACCAGAACAGACGCAATGCCCCCAATGACTTCGCAGGTTTTTCCTCAAATGTCGCAACTCGACTTTCCCAAGCCCGCGACGCACCCTATAAGGCAAGCATGCAAGATACATCTCTCTCTCTTCCCGTGCTTCCCTCCTCTGACTGGCCCGAGTTCAAACCCGGCTGGGTTTGGCTGGTGGGCGCAGGCCCCGGCGATCCCGGACTTTTGACGCTGCACGCACTGAATGCGCTGCGTCATGCCGATGTGATCGTCTATGACGCTTTGGTGCAAAAGGTCATTCTGGACTGGGCCCGCCCGGAGGCAGAGATCGTTTACGCCGGCAAGCGCGGCGGCAAACCGTCTGCCAACCAAAAAGATATCTCGCTGCAATTGGTGGATTTTGCCCGCGCCGGAAAGCGTGTGTTGCGTCTGAAAGGCGGCGATCCCTTTGTGTTTGGACGGGGTGGCGAAGAAGGTCAGACCCTTGTCCAGCACGACATTCCCATTCGCATCATTCCTGGCATTTCGGCCGGCATTGGTGGCTTGGCCTACGCGGGCATTCCCGTAACGCACCGCGATGTGAACCAATCGGTGACCTTTGTGACCGGGCATGATCAGTCAGGTGATACACCAAGCTCGCTCGACTGGGCCGCGATTTCCAAAGGATCTCAGGTGCTTGTGATCTACATGGGCATGAAACATCTGGACCGGATTCGCGACGCACTGCTGGCGGCAGGGCGCGACAAGGACGAACCTGTGGCCATTGTATCAAACGCCACCACACCTGAACAACGCGTGCTGGAAACCACGCTGTCGACTTGTGTCGAAAACGCTAAGGCCGAAGGCTTCGGCCCACCCGCCATCATCTGTGTCGGACGTGCGACCATGATGCGCCAAGCGCTGGATTGGCAGGCCATTGCACGCGGTGAAGCCCCACGCAACACCGACCCATTGGGCCGTGGACGCCCCGCCGAGGACCGGTAATGCCCGCGCCCACCAGCACCCGCGGTCTGATCATCGCGGCGCCCTCCTCCGGGTCAGGCAAAACCACACTTACGCTTGGCATATTGCGCGCCTTGTCTAAACAGGGCGTGGCCGTGCGCGGGGCAAAATCTGGCCCCGATTACATTGATCCACGGTTTCATGCCGCCGCTTGCGGGCGTGAATGTGTGAATTTGGACGCTTGGGCGATGTCCCCGGACCGCCTGTGCAGCTTGGCGGCAACCAGTGGTGATACCGGAGATGACCTTTTGATCATCGAGGGCGCTATGGGCCTGTTTGACGGTGCGCCACCTGTCGGCAAAGGCGCCACGGCGGACCTTGCGCGCCAATTAAGCCTGCCGGTGGTATTGGTGGTCGATTGCGCACGAATGGCGCAATCCTTGGCGCCATTGGTGGCGGGATTTGCAGCCCATGATCCCGATGTCCGGGTTGCTGGTGTGATCCTGAACCAAATCGGCAGTGCGCGGCACGAGGCGATGCTGCGCGGCGCCATGGCCCGTATCAATCTGCCGGTGTTAGGCGCGGTATATCGTCAGGATCAAATGGCCCACCCGTCCCGTCATTTGGGATTGGTACAGGCCGGTGAGCACCCCGATTTGCAAGCCTATCTGGACCGGGTTGGGGACGCCGTCACAGAGGCCGTTGATCTTGAGGCCCTGACCTCGCTCGCGACCCCGTTGCCCGTTGCAGGAAAAGCACCGCAACTGACCCCGCCCGGGTCGCGGATCGCTGTGGCACATGATCGCGCCTTTGCCTTTGCTTACCCGCATATCCTGGCCGATTGGCGGGCCGCTGGGGCGGAGGTTTTGCCCTTTTCACCGCTTGCGGATGAGGCCCCACATCCTGATGCTGATTTCATTTTTTTACCCGGAGGCTACCCGGAGCTTCACGCAGCCCAATTAGCTGCGGCCAAGACCTTTAAATCTGCCATGCATGCCGCCACTTGTCCGATCTATGGTGAATGTGGGGGGTTTATGACCCTTGGCCAAACCATTGTAGATAAAGAGGGAATTTCACATGAGATGCTGGGTCTGTTGGCACTGGAGACCAGCTTTGCCACGCGGAAACTGCATCTTGGATATCGCAGTGTGACCGCCCAAGACGGCCCCTTCAAAAGCACGTGGAACGCACATGAATTCCACTACGCCACCATTTTACGCGCCGAAGGCACACCGCTTTTTGAGGCAACAGACGCCGAAGGGCAGACCCTTGTGCCGATGGGATTGATCCAAGGAAATGTGTCGGGCAGCTACGCCCATCTCATCGACAAAGAGGCGCCATAAGCAAGACCAATCCCCTGCATCACGAAATTTGATTGGTGCACAGGTGAAACGACGGATACGGATGCAACATGACGCATATGAACGCCCTTCCCGCTGATAACAGGCTTGCAAAGCGCAATGTAACCATTTTGGTGCTGGCCCAAGCCATTCTTGGGGCGCAGATGCCGATGATTTTCACGATGGCGGGGCTTGCGGGGCAATCTTTGGCGTCAAACATTTGCTGGGCGACCTTGCCAATCTCGTCGATGGTGGGTGGGTCTATGTTTTGGGCCAATCCGGTCAGCTGGGTGATGCAAACCTTTGGCCGTCGCATTGGCTTTTGGCTGGGGACACTGGGGGGATCACTTGGGGCGGCAATCAGTGCATATGCTCTATCCCAAGCCGATTTTACACTGTTCCTGGTGGGCTCTTTTATCATGGGGCTATATCAATCGGCACAAGGCTTTTATCGTTTTGCCGCCGCTGACACAGCAACGCCAGAGTTCCGACCCAAGGCAATTTCTTATGTGATGGCCGGGGGGCTGGCGGCCGCCGTAATAGGCCCGCAACTCTTCAACATTACCAATGACATGATGGTGGTTCCCTTTATGGGGGCTTATGTGGCGGTGATCGGCATCAATCTTGTCGACTCACTTCTGTTTTTTGGATTGGACATCCCAAAACCGGAAAAACCACATGCGGATGCCCCCAAAGGCCGCACCCGGCTAGAGCTGTTGCGTGACCCAGTGATTGCCGTCGCGATCATCTGTGGCATGGTGTCATATGCGCTGATGAACCTGGTGATGACCTCAACCCCGCTGGCAGTGGTTGGTTGTGGGTTTGAAACCGATATGGCAGGCAATATTGTCACCGCCCACGTGCTGGCGATGTTTATCCCTAGCTTTTTCACCGGTCATCTGATTGCCCGTTTTGGCACCCGAAAGGTAATCGCCTTGGGTCTAACCATCCTTGGTCTTGCCGGGATTGTTGCCCTGCAAGGCGTTGAGCTTGAGAACTTCTTTATCGCGCTGATTTTGTTGGGCCTTGGTTGGAACTTTGGCTTTATCGGCGCCACCACCATGTTGTCCGGCGCCCACGCCCCAGAAGAACGCGGTCGGGTGCAGGGTATGAACGATATGATCGTGTTTGGCTGTGTGACGGTGGCGTCCTTGGCCTCGGGCGGATTGATGAATTGTTCAGGCGGCAGCGCGGTTGAGGGTTGGTCCGCCGTGAACCTCGCCATGGTGCCGTTCCTCGCGCTCGCCGGGGCCGCGCTGATCTGGCTGATCATGCGCCCGCAGGATGCCGAATAAGCGATAATCGACGCGATTATCGCCCAGACGTCCGACGCGGACGTCTCCGCCCAACTCCGAAATCATCGCATGATTTCAAACCGCGTTCGTCGCACGAACGCGCTACCAGCGCCGGAGAACCGTCTTCACCACCAAGCTCGTGCGCCGCGCGAACTCGCTCTCGACAGCCGGCTTCCCCGCCTTCAAAGCTTCGAGCCGCGCCCGGGTCCGCCACGCCGCCCGCGCCGCGGGTGTCGCCATGCCAAACCGCTTGGGCAACGGCGAGAGGTCTCCAAGCGCCGTCTCCACCATCCCCGGCAGCATGTCGGACTGAACCGCCCGCCAGCCATGCGCCTCCAGATCGTCCTGCGCCGCGATGAAAGCCGCGAGCCCCTGCGCTCGGCCCAACACCCGCGCCTGGTCCGGAGCGCGATGCCCCAGCGCGCCCATCGAGGCCACCATCAGCGCGCCAGCCGTCGTCTCGAGATAATGCCAAAGCGCTGCGGGCCCATCGAACGGCTCGCGCTCGATATCCACCTGTCGCGCGTCGATCATCTGATGCAAAGGCGCGAGCGGGATACCCCGCGCACGGATCGCCGCCGCCAACGGCTCCACCACTTCATGCGCCCGCGCCTTTTTGCCCTCCTGAACCTCGTCCAGCACATCGCGCCAGAACTGCAACCGCATCTGCGCGATCATCGGCTCACTCGTCAGCCAGGGCGCCTTGGCGATCTCCAGGTTGAAGGCATAGAGCGGAAACAGCGCATCCCGGTCCTCGACCGGCGCGGTCATGGCCGCCGCGAACCGATCCGCATCGCCCGCCGCGACGATTTCTGCGCAGGCCTGAACGCTCACGCCGGGCGCACCCCGTCGCGGATCAGCTTCCACGACACCGCATCGAGCAGCGCGGCAAAGGACGCGTCAACTATGTTCGCCGACACACCCACCGTGGACCAGGTGTTCTCCGCGGCATCCGTGAAGTCGATGATGACCCGCGTCTTGGCTTCCGTGCCGCCCTGCGTGATCCGCACCTTGAAGTCCTTCAGGAACACGTCCCCCTTGATCGCGCTTTCATAGGGTCCGAGATCGGCCTGCAACGCCTGCCAGAGCGCGTTCACCGGACCGTCGTCCTGCATCTCCTGCGCGTGTTCGTTCTTGTAAAACGACGTGCTTTCTTCGCCATTCGAGAAGCGGACCGTCACCACGGCCTCCGATTCCACCACGATCCGGCCCCGCGCATTGCGGCGACGCTCGGTGATGACGCGGTAGCGCTCGATGTCGAAGTACTCCGGCAATGTCCCGAGGATGCGACGCGCCACCAGTTCGAATGAGGCCTGGGCGCTGTCGAAGGAATACCCCTCGTCCTCCAGCCGCTTGATCTCATCGAGGATCAGCGGCAGGTGCGGATCGCCCTTTTCCAACGTGATCCCAACATCTTCCAACCGCGCCTTGAGGTTCGATTGCCCCGCCTGGTTGGACATCGGCACAATGCGTTGGTTGCCGACGATCAGCGGATCAATATGCTCATAGGTCGTCGGGTCCTTTAGGATCGCCGAGGCATGAAGCCCCGCCTTGTGCACGAAGGCCGAGCCCCCGACATAAGGCGCGCTTTTCACCGGCACCCGGTTCAGAATGTCGTCCAACTGGCGCGACACCCGTGTGAGCGTCGCCAGCGCTTCTTGCGGGACGCCGGTCTCATAGGCCGACTTGTAGGGCTCTTTCAGAAGCAGCGTCGGGATGATCGAGATCAGGTTGGCATTGCCACAGCGCTCCCCCAACCCGTTGAGCGTGCCCTGGATCTGCCGCGCCCCCGCATCCACGGCGGCGAGCGAATTGGCGATGGCGTTGCCGGTGTCGTTGTGGGTGTGAATGCCCAGATGATCGCCGGGAATGCCCGCTTCGATCACCGTCCGCGTGATCGCCTCGACCTCTTTCGGCAACGTGCCCCCGTTGGTGTCGCACAGCACCACCCAACGCGCGCCTGCCTGATAGGCGGCCTTCACGCAGGAAAGCGCATAGTCGGGGTTCGCCTTGTAACCGTCAAAGAAATGCTCGGCATCGAACAAGGCCTCCTTGCCCGCTTTCACGATATGCGCGACAGAGGCTTGGATGTTTTCGAGGTTTTCGTCGTTGGTGATCCCCAGCGCGGTCGACACGTGGAAATCATGGGTCTTGCCGACAAGGCAAACCGCCGGGGTTTCCGCGTTCATGACCTGCGCCAGCACGTCGTCGTTGTCCGCCGAGCGCCCGGCCCGCTTGGTCATGCCGAAGGCGGTAAAGGTGGCGCGGGTCTCGGGTCGCTCCGCGAAAAACTCGCTGTCGGTCGGGTTCGCCCCCGGCCAGCCGCCCTCGATATAGTCGATGCCAAGATCGTCGAGCGCATGGGCAATCGCGGTCTTCTCGGAGGTCGAGAACTGGACGCCCTGCGTCTGCTGTCCATCGCGCAGCGTGGTGTCGAAAAGGTATAGGCGTTCAGACATGGTGAGCCTCGCGATCGAATGTGGTTACATCAAAGCATTCCCACCGAAACGCTTGCGTTTCGGTTCGCCCCCGACCCGCCCCCAGGGCGGGGGCGAAACCGCCCCCACCCTCGGATCGGGCGCGAACCTCTGTTTCTCGCCGCATGACCATCAGGTCACGTCGGTCAGCTTGGAAGGGTCGAAGGACGATAACCGGGTAACCGTGACCCCTTCCTTCGAAATCCTGACTTCCGTGCCAGCGGCAATCAAAGCATCCCTCAAAGAATCGGACCGAGAATAATCCCCATTCTCACGAGCCTGAATGATCAGGCTTTTGATCCGATCAATCTCATCAACCGTTTCAAATGCTCGCACCATGACACCGTGCAGTTCATCGAAATCACGGGCCTTGTCTTCGGCGAGCGGACTTGATCGAAGATCGAATCCCAAAATGAATTGAGATGCAAAAACGCGCTTCAAGAAAGTTTCATCTCGGTCGCTAGCCGCATACCGCGCGTAAAGACTCTTCCGGCGCAGTAAATTGATAGCTTTTGTAGTGTCTAGATCATCGGCCAATGCAGTGACAATCTCTGGCAGAACCAACTCCCGATCGAAAGCTCGAACGTCCAATTCGCGTAACGCTTTGAGTGTTTCGCTCCCTTTCGAACCAAGCAAACTCGCAAACTCATTTGCAACGACCCTTGCTTCTTTTCGGCGGGCCGCACCAAAATCCATTACACTGCGGTAGTGAGAAAGAAGAAACGCCATACGTATTTCAGCACCAGTGAATTTCCCAAGGAGCTGAGTTCCCTCCAACAAATCATGCACGGTGAAGAAGTTGCCCAGCGACTTGGACATCTTCTTGCCCTCGACCTGCAACATCTCGTTGTGCAGCCAATAATTCGCGAACCCCGCGCCTTCATGCGCGCATTTCGACTGGGCGATCTCGTTTTCATGGTGCGGGAACATCAGGTCGTTCCCGCCGCCGTGAATGTCGAAACTCTCGCCGAGGATCTCGTAAGACATCGCCGAGCACTCGATATGCCAGCCCGGACGACCGCGCCCCCAGGGGCTGTCCCACCCCGGCTCGTCGTCCTTGGCGGGCTTCCACAGGACGAAATCCATCGGGTTGCGCTTGTAAGGCGCGACCTCGACCCTCGCGCCCGCGATCATGTCGTCGACCGAGCGGCCCGACAGCTTGCCGTAATCGGCATAACTCTCCACCGCGAAGAGCACATGACCCTCGGCCTCGTAAGCGTGATCCGAGGCGATCAGCCCCTCGATCATCCTGACCATGTCCCCGATATGCTGCGTCGCGCGCGGCATCTGGTCGGGTTCCAGCGCCCCAAGCGCCCCCATGTCCTCAAGGTACCACCGGGTTGTCTCCGAGGTAATCTCGTCGATGGGTTTGTCGTCCCGGTCGGCGCGCTCGATGATCTTGTCGTCCACATCGGTGAAGTTGCGCACGTAGGTCACATGATCCGGCCCATAGACATGGCGCAACAGCCGGTAGAGCACGTCGAAAACGACAACGGGGCGCGCATTGCCCAGGTGCGCCCGGTCATAAACGGTCGGCCCGCAGACATACATCCGCACGTTCTCGGGGTCGATCGGAGTGAACACCTCTTTCGACCGGCTGGCGGTGTTATGCAGTTTGATTTCGACCATAGCGTCCTCGCACACGGGTTCCGCGGCGGGCTTAGCAACTCATCTTGTGAAGGAAAACAGAGAAACGGCCCGCCTGACGATGTCAGTGGGTAATAATGCAGCAGATGATGATGCAAGTTCCGTTCATGCGGCTTCAATAGCAGGCTTCGCGCGACCTGCCAAGCGTGTTAGCCTCACCCCATGTCGCGAGAGCTGGTCAACCAAATCTGTGCCACCTATCCGGGGGCGGACGTCTCCGACCCCTGGGGCGGCGGGCATGACGCCTGGAAAGTCGGCGGCAAAATGTTCGCCGCCATCGGCGCGATGGGCGCGGGCGTCGCGGTGAAATGCCCGGACATCGACACCGCCAACATGCTCAAGGACGCGGGCGTCGCCCAGCACGCCAAGTATTTCCACAAGTCCTGGGTCATGCTGCCCTTCGGCGCCACGTCTGAGGACGAATACCGCCACCGCATCCGGGTCAGCTATGACACGATCCGCGCGGGCCTGCCGAAGAAGGTGCAGGCCACGCTCGGCACCGTCGATTAGAGCATGTCGCACAAAAGTGGGAACCGGTTTTGTGCTCCTCGGACATGCGAAATCAGAAGGTTAGAGTATGTTTCGTGAATGCGAATGAACGCGACATACTCTAAGCCTCGGACGCGTTGGTCTTGACCGCCAGCACGCCCTTGGACCAGAGCTGGATCACCTTCCACATGATCACCGGGATCGCCAGCGTCGCCGCGATCAGGAGGAAACCCCCGGCATAGCGATAGATCTCGCCGAACCCGGCCGCACCCAGCATCATCAACAAGCTCGACAACGCGGCCATGGGAAAGGTGAAGGCGCCCCAGAGCGGCGAGAACCCGGTTTCCAGAAGCCATCCCGGACGCATCGCAAGGGCCAGGAAAATCAGGACGCCGAAGAGCCCGAACCCCAGCGCCAGGTATTGATACCCCAGAAGCATCGCGACCACGCCCAACACGCTCGCAGGCGCAAGGTGGATCGCGAGCAAGGGGCGAAGCGGTGCGGGAACATCCCGCCGCGCGAACTGCGCAACCGACGCGCCCCAGACGAAGACCGCCAACGCGAGGCTGATCCAGAACACCACGAAAGACCACGTGGTCCAACCGAGCGACACCCCGGCAAGCGGGCTCAGGATGAAGCCCACGAAGGTCAGATGCCACACCGGCGTCACCGACCGCGCCTCGGCCGCGCCCGTCACCAATTCCCAGATGACGATCAGGGCGATGATGGCATGGAGGATCACGGACAGGGTTAGGACCGTGGCCGCAACAGCGGTCGAAAACGGCAGGAGACCGACCGCGAGCAACATGCCCGAAAGCGACATGGCCGCCAGCCCCGCCCGCCCCGGCAGGATCCGCAAATCCTCGACAAAGGTCGCGGGACGGCGGGCGACCTTGGCGAAATAGGCCACCAACAGGAACAGGTAGAGCAGTGTCACCGCTCCGAAAATGGCCTGTGTCGTGGCATCCGAGACCTGAAACGCATCGACCGCCCGTCGCCACGCGACGCCCAACCCGAAGAGACCGAAAACAGGCGTGAACAGCACCGGCGGCGTGCGCCGCCAAAGACCGGGTTTCTTCGGCGCAGGGTTCAAGGTAGGCGGTTGCATCGGTTCACTCCTTTTTCTGCGCGTCCCATGTGCCATCCCGTCGTCCGGCGCCATGCGCCCAGAGGTCGCGGGGATCAGCCCATCAGAGACTTGCGCAGCATATTGCCCGCGATAATCAACAAGAACACCCCGAAGACACGCTTGAGCGGTTTTGGGTCGAGCCCATGTGCGATCCTCGCGCCCAGGGGGGCGGTCGTCGTGGTCATGGCGATCACCACGAGAAAGGCCGGGATGTTCACCGCACCGATCGTCCAGGGCGGCGCGACCGCGACCTCGACGAAGAGGAACGCAATAACCGACGGCACCGCGATGA
>DOUP01000026.1 GCA_003520545.1 Maritimibacter sp.
TTAATCTGCCACAATTTTGCCCGAAATGGGGCGAAATCTGAAGAAAGGGTTAACGCCCGTGTCCACGAAAGCCTCTCCCGCCGTAGCCAGATCCATGACCGGTTTCGCTGCCGTCAAAGGCGATTTGGCGCCCTGGACCTGGTCTTGGGATATCCGGTCGGTGAACGCCAAAGGGCTTGATATCAGGCTTCGGTTGCCGGATTGGATCGACGGGTTGGAGCCAGTCGTTCGCAAAGCCATCAGCAGCCAGGTCGCCCGCGGCAACATCTCCATCGCGCTTCGAATCAACCGCGAGGCGGACGAGGCGCAGGTCACGTTGAACGTGGCGGCTCTCGACGAGACGCTCAATGTGATCGCCCAGATCGCCGCGCGGGCCGAACAGAACGGTGTGGTCGTCAGGCCTACCAGTCCCGCCGAGATCGCGGCCATGCGCGGTGTGCTCCAAAGCGCGCAAACCGCCGATGATACCGGGCCGCTCTTGGCCGCGCTGACCGCCGAACTGCCCGCGCTGCTTTCCGCGTTCAACGACATGCGCGAACATGAAGGTGCGGCTTTGGTCGCGATCCTGACCGGGCAACTCGACCAGATCGACACCCTGGTCAATGAAGCTGAAGGACTTCTTAACGAGCGGTCCGATGCGCAGGCTGCGGCGCTCAAGACCGCGCTGGCCCGCGTCACGGACAACGCCGATGGCATGGAGCTGGGGCGCGTGGAGCAGGAGTTGGCGTTGATCGCGGTCAAATCGGACGTGCGGGAGGAATTGGACCGGTTGGCCGCGCATGTGGCTCAGGCCCGCAGCCTATTGGCTAGCGAGGGACCACGCGGCCGGAAGCTCGACTTCCTGATGCAGGAGTTCAACCGAGAGGCAAACACGCTGTGTTCGAAAGCGGGATTTCAGTCGTTGACGCGGATCGGTCTGGACCTCAAAACGCTGATCGACCAGATGCGCGAGCAGGTCCAGAACATTGAGTGAGGCAGGGCACATGAAACGACGCGGGCTATTGATCATCCTTTCCTCGCCGTCAGGCGCGGGCAAGTCGACGCTGGCGCATCGTTTGATGGACTGGGACCCGACGCTGAGTTTTTCCGTCTCCGCCACGACGCGCACACCTCGTGAGGGCGAGGTGGACGGGCAGGATTATCACTTCATCTCCGAGACCAGGTTCAAGACGCTGGTCAAGGACGGTGAAATGCTGGAGCACGCGCATGTGTTCGGCAACTTCTACGGTTCGCCCGAAGGCCCGGTGCGCGACGCCATCGAGGCGGGGCGCGATGTGCTTTTCGATATCGACTGGCAGGGTGCTGAGCAGATCAAGCACTCGACCTTGCGCGACCATGTCCTTTCGATCTTTGTCCTGCCGCCATCCATTGCCGAGTTGCGGCGGCGTTTGGTTGGACGCGGCAAGGATGATGAAGAGACCATTGCCAAGCGGATGCAGAAGAGCTGGGATGAGATAAGCCATTGGCATGGTTACGATTATGTTCTGGTGAACGACGATCTCGACAGGACCTTCGACAAGCTGAAAACGATCGTCGAGGCCGAACGCCTGCGCCAGGCCCAGCAACCGGACCTGTTCCCTTTCATTCGCTCGCTGCAGGCTGAATTCGAAGAGGAAAACACATGATCTACGAACTCGACGGCCATAATCCGGTGATCGACGAAAGCGCGTGGATCGCGCCGGATGCAAATATCATCGGCAAGGTGATGTTGGGGCCCGAGACCTCGGTCTGGTTCGGGTCAACCCTGCGCGGCGACAACGAGGCGCTGACGATTGGCCGCGGGACGAACGTTCAGGAGAACTGCGTATTTCATACGGACATGGGCTTTCCGTTGACGTTGGGCGAGAACGTGACGGTCGGTCATAAGGCAATGCTGCATGGCTGCACGATCGGTGACGGATCGCTGATCGGTATGGGGGCGACGGTGCTCAACGGCGCGAAGATCGGCAAGGGTTGCCTGATCGGGGCCGGGGCCCTGGTGACCGAAGGCAAGGAGATCCCGGACGGCTCTTTGGTCATGGGCGCGCCAGGCAAGGTCGTGCGCGATCTGGATGACGCCGCCAGGCAGGCGCTGATTGCTTCGGCGCTCCACTATCAGGAAAACGCGCGGCGTTTCCGGGCGGGCTTGAAGCGGGTCGACTAGGGTCGGCGCGGGGCGGCGGACGCTTCGTAAACGGACCCTGTTTGGCCGATGAAAGCGCGTATGACATCCGTATGACATGTGTATGACATCTGTGCATACGCAGATGCACCGGGCGCGGCGTTGGGGCACCGTGCGCTGGGGTAATGCCGAGATAACACGCGGTGCGTTCAGGAACGCTTAATCAAACGCAAAGTCGCGCGGACACCGCACCGATATCGCCAGCGATCAATCCTTGCCGCGATAGGGTTCGACGTATTGCAGCGCCATGTCCCACGGAAAGAAAATCCAGGTGTCCTGGCTCACCTCTGTGATGAAGGTGTTCACCATGGGGTTGCCCTTGGGCTTGGCGTAAACGGTGGCGAAATGCGCATTCGGCATCAGGTCGCGCACCACTTCGAGCGTCTTGCCGGTATCGACGAGGTCATCGACAACCAGAATGCCGGTGCCGTCACCGACCACGTCTATGTCCGGTGACTTGATCACCGTTGGCTCGGTCTGGGTTTGGTGGTTGTAGCTTTTCACGCTGATGGTATCGACCATGCGGATGTCGAGTTCGCGCGCGACGATCATCGCGGGGGCCAAGCCGCCGCGGGTGATAGCGACGACCGCTTTCCATGCGCCGTCGTCGGGACCCTTGCCGTCCAACCGCCACGCGAGCGCGCGGCTGTCGCGATGGATCTGGTCCCAGCTGACGTGGAACCCTTTTTCGTGCGGCAGGCGATTGTCGACCATCAGTCTTTCCGTCCCGTGGTTACGTCGATGTCAGGGGCATCGACCGCTTTCATCCCGACGACATGGTAGCCCGCGTCGACGTGATGTGTTTCGCCAGTGACGCCGGAGCCGAGATCGGAGAGCAGGTAGAGCGCGGATTTGCCCACGTCATCGGTTGTCACGTTGCGGCGCAGGGGCGAGTTCAACTCGTTCCATTTCAGAATGTAGCGGAAGTCGCCGATGCCCGAGGCGGCCAGCGTCTTGATCGGACCCGCGGAAATGGCATTCACGCGGATGCCGTCCTTACCGAAGTCCTCGGCCAGGTAGCGCACGGAGGCCTCCAAGGCGGCCTTGGCGACGCCCATCACGTTGTAATGCGGCATGACCTGTTCGCTGCCGTAGTAGGTCAGCGTCACCATGGAGCCACCGTTCGGCATCAGGGCCGCGGCGCGGCGGGCGACGGAGGTGAAGGAATAGACCGAGATGTCCATCGTCATGGTGAAATTGTCGCGCGTCGTATCGGCGTAGCGACCGCGAAGCTGCGACTTGTCCGAGAACCCGATGGCGTGCACGATGAAGTCGAGTGTGCCCCATTCTTTCTCAAGCGCGGCGAAGAGCGC
>DOUP01000085.1 GCA_003520545.1 Maritimibacter sp.
GCCAATCCCACAGCCTTCATACTGTGGGGAAACAATGCCCAAAAGCTTGAGAAATACATTCAGCCCGGCGATCATCTGATCGTAAAAACAGCCCATCCCTCTCCGCTTTCCGCAAGACGTGGATTTTTCGGCTCTCGCCCGTTTTCAACCGTGAACAATTGGCTTACAGACAAGGGTGACGCTCCGATAAACTGGTGAGATGATGACCCAATCTGCGACCCCAACCGTTCTTGATAAAATCAAAACCTATAAGTTGGAGCATGTGGCCGCCTGCAAAGCTGCCCGCCCTTTGTCCGAAGTGGAAGCCGCCGCACGCGAGGCAAGCCCGTCGCGTGGCTTTGCCAAGGCCTTGATGGCAGATGCGGCCAAGGGGTACGGTTTGATTGCTGAGGTCAAAAAGGCCAGCCCGTCTAAGGGTCTTATTCGGGCCGATTTTCACCCCGCAGAACTGGCCAAAGCCTATCAGGACGGCGGTGCGAGCTGCCTGTCTGTGCTGACCG
This sequence comes from Maritimibacter sp., assembly GCA_003520545.1. Lineage (GTDB taxonomy): Bacteria > Pseudomonadota > Alphaproteobacteria > Rhodobacterales > Rhodobacteraceae > Maritimibacter. The sequence goes on from DOUP01000085.1 coordinate 501, forward strand.
ACACACCCTCTTTTCAAGGTGCAGATGAGTTTCTGGTGACCGCGCGCGGTGCCGTCACGCTTCCGGCCCTGCGCAAGGACTTTATGTATGACACCTATCAGGTGACAGAGGCCCGCGCTTTGGGCGCCGATTGCATTCTGATCATCATGGCATCCGTAGCGGACGCCCAAGCGCAAGAGCTTGAAGAGGCTGCGTTTTCCTGGGGTATGGACGTCTTGGTCGAGGTTCACGACGAAGACGAACTCGACCGCGCCCGCGTGCTGAAATCGCCGCTTCTCGGGGTCAACAACCGCAACCTCAAGACGTTCGAGACATCGCTCGACACCACCCGTCGGCTTGCGAAACTCGCTGATCCGTCGCGGCACCTGGTGTGCGAAAGCGGGCTCTTCACGCCAGGTGATCTCGCGGAAATGGCGAAGGTCGGCGCGCGAAGCTTCCTGATCGGCGAAAGCCTGATGCGGCAGGACAACGTCGAAGCCGCGACCCGTGCGCTTTTGGCCGACCCGGTGCCGGCATGAGCCACAAACTCACCCATTTCGATGAGGGCGGACAGGCCCATATGGTCGACGTCTCCGAGAAAAAGGTCACCGACCGCACCGCTGTGGCGGAGGGCCTCGTGGTCATGGAACCGGCGACGCTCGAGCTGGTAAAAGCAGGCACCGCGAAGAAAGGTGACGTCTTGGGCATCGCCCGTCTGGCCGGTATCATGGGGGCGAAAAAGACCGCCGACCTGATCCCGCTGTGTCACCCGCTCCCGGTCACCAAGGTGGCGCTCGACCTCACACCGGACGATGCGCTTCCCGGTGTGCGGATCACGGCGACGGTCAAGACCTCCGGCCAAACCGGGGTCGAGATGGAGGCGCTTACGGCCGTCTCCACCGCGGCGCTCACCGTCTATGATATGCTCAAGGCAGCCGAGAAAGGCATGCGGATCGAGGGCATTCGCCTTCTGACCAAAACTGGTGGAAAATCCGGAACTTACGAGGCGACCTGATGATTTCCATTGAAGAAGCGCTGGCGCGAATTTTCGACCTCGTGTCCCCGATCGGCACCGAAACCGTACCGCTCGCGGACGCCGCTGGTCGCGTCCTCGCCGAGACGGTCACCGCAGACCGCGATCAACCGCCTTTTGCCGCCTCCGCGATGGACGGTTACGCGTTGAAATCGGTCGAAGCCGACCCGGACGCCATGTTCAAAGTGATCGGCGAGGCGCAAGCCGGCGCCCGGTTCGAGGGAACGGTCGGTGCCGGTCAGACCGTGCGGATATTCCCCGGTGCGCCGATGCCCGAAGGCGCGGACCGGGTCATCATCCAAGAGGACGTGGACCGCCGCGGCGACCTGATCACGCTCCACCGCGACATGTCCCAAGGCTGGAACGTCCGCGCTGCAGGCAACGATTTCCGCGTCGGCGATACGGTGGAAGCCCCGCGCGTCCTCTCCTCCCGCGACGTGGCCCTCATCGCGTCAATGAACCGGCCAACCGTCACGGTGGCGCGTCGCCCCGAAGTGGCCCTGATCGCGACCGGCGACGAACTTGTCATGCCGGGTGAAGACCCCGGTCCGGACCAGATCATCGCCTCGAACTCCTTCGGCCTGAAAGCAATGCTCGAAACGGCCGGGGCCAAAGCCCGCCTGCTCCCCATCGCGCGCGACAACGAAGCGAGCCTCCGGACGGTCTTTGACCTTGCGAAAGAAGCGGACCTCGTCATCACGATCGGCGGCGCCTCCGTCGGGGACCACGATCTCGTCGGCCCGGTCGCCGCCGAACTCGGTATGGAGCAAGCCTTCTACAAGGTCGCGATGCGCCCGGGCAAACCGCTCATGGCCGGGCGACTTGGCAAGACGACGCTGATCGGGCTCCCTGGAAACCCCGTTTCTGCAATGGTTTGCGGCTCTGTTTTCGTGCTGCCTGCGATCAGGGTAATGCTCGGTCTCCCCCCGGAACCGACACCAGTCCTCCGCGCTACGCTGGGCGCGGATGTCGGGGCCAATGGACCGCGTCAGCACTACATGCGCGCGGTTCTCGACGGCGACACGGTGACCGTGATGGACCGTCAAGACAGCGCGCTGTTGTCTGTTTTGTCGACCGCGAACGCGCTTGTGGTTCGCACGCCGAACGACCCGGCCCGCCGCGCGGGCGAGACGGTAGACGTTCTTCCATTATAGCACGACGTTCTCACAAATCGTTGACACGAAACAGGAACGCCGATAGAACATATCCTGAACAGCCCGATATTCTTGGGCCAACGACAGAACGCTCGGGACGCTATCCCGGCTCCTGACACGGAAGCGGAGAACAAGCATGTTGACGCGCAAGCAATTGGATTTGCTGGATTTCATTCACAAGCGTATTCAGCGGGACGGAGTGCCGCCGAGTTTCGACGAAATGAAGGACGCGCTTCAACTGCGCTCGAAATCGGGAATTCACCGCTTGATCACGGCACTTGAGGAACGCGGCTACATCCGTCGCCTCGCCCACCGCGCTCGTGCGATCGAAGTGACACGCCTTCCCGAAGCGCTCGACCCGTCGGGAAAAGCCGGCTTCGAGCCGACCGTCATCGACGGGGATCGCCCGGACAGCCGGCCCGCCGCGGCCATGGCGCTTGAAAGCGTCGGCGCGGCGGAGCTTCCCATCCTTGGCCGTATCGCGGCTGGCACGCCCATCGAAGCCATCGAAGACGGTCAGACCCAAGTGGCCGTTCCCGGGAATATGCTTGCCGGGAAAGGCAAGCATTATGCCCTTGAAGTCAAAGGAGATTCGATGATCAACGCCGGGATCAACAGCGGCGATGTGGTGATCATCAAGGAGACCTCTGCCGCCGACAACGGTGACATCGTCGTGGCGCAGGTCGATGGGTACGAAGCGACGTTGAAACGGTTCCGCCGCTCCGGCGACATGATCGCACTGGAAGCTGCAAACCCGGCCTACGAGACACGACTGCTGCGCGAAGGTCAGGTCAAGGTTCAGGGCAAATTGGTCGGGCTGATCCGGACCTATTGATCCGCGATCACTCCAGGAAAAACATCGGGCGTATCCTCACGGGTACGCCCGGTTTCATTTGGGCTTAACGAAATGAGGTCCGGCGCGCCGCGCTGGCGGGTCCAGGGCCGATCCCCGGACAATTGCGCCGCCGTAACGATGCGAGGCGCTCCGCCTTCGGTGTATATGGCCAGCGAACCGGTCCGGCGCAGTCTCTCCTGATCCAGAACCAGACACGAAGCCTCTGCCACATAAGGTTTGGCAGGCAAGACAACGAGGTCCGAGGTCACGCAGGCGTCACGCACACGCTCCTCGGGATCCCGGCCCGTCAGAACCGTGATACGCAACCCGTTGGCTGACCCGGTTTGACTGTCCTTCGGTCCAAGAAATCCGGCCCGCCGCGCTGCTGTGTCCTGATCGGCACCATCCCCGTCGTTTTCCAACCAGGATGTCGCGGCGAACCCGTCGCCCCGGTCTTTGTTGAGCACACGGCCAACTGGCCCGAGAACCCCGACCAACCGGCCCGATTCCGAGATCAGCACGCCAGGTCTCTCGGCCTGTGTCCAGGCGACCAACGCCGCGAGAATGGTGGCAGCCCCGGCGACCCGGGCACCACCTCGTGTGAGGACAACCGTCAAACCACCGAGCGCTATTGTCGGGATCACGTAAGCCTGTGGAGCCACGACATGCCCCACGGACCCGTCCAGGGCGGCAACATAGCGAGCGACGGCGAGGATCCATTCGATCGGCCACCGCATGACAGAAAATGCCACACCGTCGAGACCGAACGGAGCAAGGATCGCCGCCACCACGGCAAGCGGCATGACAAGCGTGCCCATGACAGGCACCGCCAATACATTGGCCAGCAAACCGTAGTGCGCCACGCGGTTGAAGATCGCCGCGGCGAAAGGCGCCGTTGCCAGTCCGGCCACCAAGGACGAGAGCACGACGGCAAACACGGGCCGCGCCCAACGAGGAAGCCGGTTCCCTTGGAACCCCTTGACCGACCCGAAAACTGCCACAAGCGCTGTCGTCGCGGCGAAAGACATTTGGAACCCGGCCTCGACGAGCGATTCCGGTTTGAAGATCAGCAGGATCAGCGCGGCGACGGCCACAGCCCGCAGCGTCAGCGCCCGTCGCCCAGCGATGATGGCCCCCAACATGACCGCCACCATGACGAAGGCACGGCTGGTCGACACCGCACCACCGGACAGAGCAAGATAGAACGCGCCGGCGATCAAAGCGAAGACAGCCGCGACCCGACGCACATCAATGGCCTGCCCGACCCCCGGAACCAGAGCCAGGCCGAGCCTCAACGACCCGAAGACGAAGCCAACGAGCAGCCCCATGTGCAGCCCGGATATCGCGAGAAGATGGGCGAGGTTCGAGGCACGCAGGGCCTCTAGTGTTTCGCTCCCCATGGCCGACCGGTCTCCCGTGGTGATCGCAGCAGCGAACGCCCCGGCTTCTCCCGGAATATGCTGTTGAACCGCCCCGGAAATCGCGCGTCGCAAGCGCTCAACCGGAAGCGCCTTGCCAGGTGGGTCCAGAACCACCGCCGGCGTGCGCGCATAGCCCACCGCGCCGATCCCGCGAAACCAGGACATCCGGCGAAAATCGAACCCACCCGGCTCGACCGGTCCCTGCGGCGGGGACAGGTGGGCCGTCNNTCGGTCGATCAGCACGACGCGCCCTTCAACCGGCCCGTAGTAACGAAACCCAAGCACGGGAGCCGCCACCGCGCCCGTGCGCACGGAGGCGAGCACCACCCCGGCGATCACGGTCGCGAGCGCAAGAAACAGCAAACCGAACCCTGGCAAGGCGCCATGCCCCACGTGCCGTCCGATCAATATGGCGCCCATCGCTGAAAGGCAGAGCGCCGCGAGGACGAAGACTCCCGGCTCTTGCCCCAAGGAGAAGTAAACCCCGATCCCGATCCCGAGCATCACCGGCGCAAACAGGATCAATCGCCCGCGCAGGCGCTCCAACCGCTCGGAGATTAACCCAAGTCCGGGCAACACTTGTTCTCCCTCTCGGACCCGTCTAGACCACCCCGAACGCTATCCCCTTCATGGTTTCCGAAAGGTTAACGCGCGACATGTCTCAAAGCCCCGTCGTCACCCGCTTCGCTCCCTCGCCCACCGGCTACCTCCACATCGGCGGCGCCCGCACAGCC
>DOUP01000247.1 GCA_003520545.1 Maritimibacter sp.
TGTCCACCAGCCAGACGGCAGTGGCTTTTGCCATAATCGGTTTGTCCATAAGGGCACTCCTTCAGATACGCCGGTCCCATTCCCCTGGATGGGGCGCCTGTTGCAGGCTGGGCTACCGTTGTCGGGAAACTTGGCGCGCTTATAGTCCACCAAAACCGATGAGGAAAGAGTGAATCATACCGCGCTCCTGACTCGCAAACCCACATACGACAGATCCCGATGGCGGCATGGCAGGGATCGGGCTATCACAGACACATGATCCGTCGAACCTCCGCCTTCGCCCTCCTCATCGCCACGGCACCCCTCGCGACATGGGCCGACGGCGAACGCGCCGGTGATTTCGACTATTACGTCCTGTCACTGTCCTGGTCTCCCAACTGGTGCAAACTCGAAGGGGACGCCCGTAACGCAGAGCAATGCGACAAGGACTTCGGCTGGGTCGTCCACGGTTTCTGGCCGCAGTACGAGGACGGCTGGCCGGCCTATTGCCCGACCGTCACAAACCCGCCATCACGCCAAATGACCGCAGCACAGGCGGACATTTTCGGCGCGGGCGGCGCGGCGTGGTATCAATGGAAAAAACACGGCACCTGCTCCGGGCTGGACGCCGCGACCTACTACGACACGGTGCGCGAAGCCTTCGGACAGGTGAACCGCCCGGAAGTGCTTCGCAAGATCGACCGCACCTTCAAGATCCCCGCCAAGGTGATCGAGGACGCCTTCCTCCAAGCCAACCCTGACTGGGAGCCGGATACGGTCACGATCACCTGCACGGGCGGCCATATCCAGGAAGCGCGCGTCTGCCTGACGAAGGACCTGTCCCCCCGCGCCTGCGCGCCCGACACCCGGCGCGACTGCACCCTGGGCGACGCGCTTCTGGAACCCCTGCGCTAACGTAGTCCTCTCTGGTTTCCAAGTACCTCCGCCGGAGGCACACCGCGTGGTCCTGCCGAAGGCAGGGCCGCGCAAAACCTGTGCGGGCGAAGCCCGCGCCTTTTAACGAAGGGTGATCTGCGCACGCGCCGACCGGCCCTGCGAGTCGATTACGGACAGGCTCACATGCCCCGGTGCAGGAAGGTCGAGCATCGCCTCGCGCCCATGACTTGCGACGAGGACCGGTGCCCCGTTTGCCAGCACCGTGAACGGCGGTCGCCCATCCCGTATTTTCACCGCCAAGGGGCCGCCCGCGACCTCGACCGTCGCACCGTCGGGCGGGAAGGCCAACTCGGGCTGGCCCTTGATTGCGGAAAACACCGCGTTGCGGGAACGGAACTCCCTCAAGGGTGCAGGCAAAGCGTCATGGCTGACCATAAGCGTGCCGGGCGGCGGTGGACCAAGAGGTCTGGTCTCCGGTGTCACGCGGGAGAAGGCTTCGAAGAGGATCGGCGCCGCCATGTCCGCCCCGAAAGCCCCCGGCACCGGCGTCCCGTCCGCACGCCCCATCCAGACCGTGACCACGTAGCGCCCATCGAACCCGACTGCCCAGGTGTCGCGGTGGCCGTAACTGGTCCCGGTCTTGTAGGCGAGCCTTATGCGGGGCGCATTGGGCGGGGGCGGCAGAGTGGTCAGGATATGGCCGACCTGCCACGCGGCCTCGCGCGATATCAAGGGGCCCGGCACCCCGTCCACGCTATCGGGCCGATGGGTCAACTGCACGCTCTGCCCCCCCGAGGCAAGCCCCGCGTAAAGCGCGGTCAGACCTTCCGGCGTCACCCCAAGGCCACCCAGCGCAATCGCCAACCCCGGCGCGCCCGCGGGCAGGCGCGGCTCGGCGCCTGCGCGTTCGAGCGTCGAAAAGATCCGCGCCGGTCCGATCTCGGAGGCGAGCGCCACGACAGGGATATTGAGCGACAGGCGCAGGGCTTCGGCAACAGTCACCGGGCCGCGATAAGCGCCGTCGAAATTCTGCGGCGCGTAGCTGCCGAAGGCAACCGGGCTATCGTCGATCAGGGTTTCGGGATGGGCCAGCCCATCGTCAAATGCCATGGCGTAAATCAGCGGTTTCAACGTCGACCCCGGCGAACGCAGCGCGCGGGTCATATCGACAAAGCCCTGCCGTCCGTCGGCGTCATAACCCGCAGACCCAACGCTTGCCACGACCTCTCCATTCCGGTGATCCGCGGCCACGATGGCGATGGATAGTCGTCCGGCCCCATGGTCCGCCACCGCGCGACGGGCGAGGTCTTCGAGTCGGGACTGAACGCCTGCATCCAGCGTCGTGCGCAAGGCACCATCCGGCCCCGGCCCCTCGCCGCGCACGCGGTCGGCAAGATGCGGCGCAAGCTGCGGGATCGGCCTGCGGGTTCGCGGCACCGGATCAAGACGCGCGATCCGGGCAAGATCCGGCGTCAACACGCCCTGCGCCTCGACATGGGCAATGACCCGATCCCGCGCCGCGCGCGCCCGGTCGGGAAACCGGTCCGGTCGGCGTGTCTCTGGCGACTGGGGCAGCGCGACCAGCAAGGCCGCCTCCGCCCCGGTCAGCCGCGCAGGGTCTTTGCCGAACCAAGCGAGCGAGGCCGCGCGCACCCCTTCGGTGTTGCCCCCGTAAGGCGCTCGCTCGAAATAGAGAGCAAGGATGTCATCCTTGGAAAGGTGCCGCTCAAGGGCCAGCGCAAGGCGCACCTGCCGCAGCTTGCCGGAAAGCGTCCCTGTCGGTCCATCCTCCAACAACCGCGCCACCTGCATGGTGAGGGTCGAGGCGCCGGACACGACCTTGCCGGCCATGATGGCCTGCCCAGCCGCCCGCGCCACGGCGCGCGGATCGACGCCGCGATGTTCAAAGAACCGCTTGTCCTCGTAGGCGAGCAGCATCTGGGTGAAGAGCGGGTCGACCGGCGCACCGTTCAAGCCCATACGCCAGCGACCATCCGCCACCGTATAGGCGCGCAGAAGGTTTCCGGTCCGGTCCAGAACCTCGTCCGAGGTTTCGACCGTCAAAGGCGGCATCTGCGTTGCCGCGATCCAGCGATCTACACCATCACGCGCTGCCGCCCCGCTCCAGAGGACCGCGACAAGCGCGAGGCCCCAGCGCAGTCTCACTCGATCACCACCCGGCCCGTCGCCCCTGTCGCGCGATACTCCGGTCGATACATGTCTTCGACCGAGGCCGCCGGATGATGGAAGTCGCCCGGCGTCACCGCGCGCACGATATAGGCCAGCCGGATCGGCGCGCTTGATTGCCAGTTCACGGCAGCAAGGAAACGATCCTGCCGGAACTCGGTCGTCTCGGTGTCCTCCGTCAGTTCGAGCCAGTCCAGCGCGCGGATGTCTCCGCCCCGGATCAGGTTCGGATTGTCGATCTCGAAACCTGCGGGCAGCGGGTCCGCGATCATCAGCCGCCCGTCCGATCCGCCCTGCGGCGTCACGGTGATGAGCGTCACGAGCCGGTCGCCTTGATCCACCCGGTCCACGCCGACCGGCGCGCCGTCCATGTCGAAATACTGCCGGTCGATTCTGTATCCGTTCGACATCGGCGGTTCCGGCACCACCNNCCGAAGGTGGTGAGTGTCAGATCGACCGCCGCATCGCCGGTGTTCTCGATCACCCAAGGCGAAGCCAGCGACACCGGGTTCATCACTTCGACCATCGGCCCCGACATCGCCTCGCCGTTCAGCATCAGGCCTGCGTTCGCGGCTTCGGACAGAAGCCCGTTCGCTGCCATCAGCGACCACGTCGCCTCTTGCGTGGACCAATGCCGATCCGCCTGGGCGATCCGGGTGACCAGCGCCTCGGTGTTCACCGCCTGCGTCCCGGCTTCCAGTGCCAGTGTCAGAACCGCCGCACTGTCGCGCAGGTTGGTGCCGTAGTCGGCGCGCCAGACCTGTCCCTCCGGGCGTTGCTCGGCCAGCCCGCGCGCGGCCGCTTCGAACATGCGGTCCGCACGCGTCGGGTCGCCGTAGGCCGCCAGCGCGGCCCCCAGTTGCGCCGCCGCCAAGGGCCCGTCAAAGGCGCTGGCTTTCACGTCCGCGTAATAGCGCAGGTCCCCCATCGCCGCCGCGCCTTCGCGGGCCAGCACGTAAAGCGCATAGGCCAGGTCGCGCCCGCCTGCGTCAAACTCAGGATAGTAATTCACGCGGTTGCGCAGGTTATCCATCGCGGCACGGAAGGCCGTATCCGGCACTTTGTAACCTTGCGCCCGCGCGCGGCTCAGGAAATCCGACACGAAGGCGTCGAGCCACAGGTCCCCGGACCCGGCCCGCCAGAGCCCGAAGCTGCCGGAGGACGACTGGTTGGACAGCACCTTGGCAACCGCCTCGGTGATCCGTCCCGGCAAATCCTCGCGATCCTGAAGCCCCATCGCTTCGGCCACCGCGCCCATGTAGAGCAGCGGCAGCGCCCGCGAGGCCGTCTGCTCGGTGCAGCCATAGGGATATTGGTCCAGCCGTTCCAACAGGCCCGGCGCGTCGATCCGGGCGAGCGGTCCCGCGGCCAGCGTGGCGCGCGCGGAGGCGGGGCGCAGCCCGTCGAAGACATCATCGGTGAAGGTGAACCTGTCACCCGCCGCCAGTTCGAACCGCGACGTTCGGACGACCTCGGGATCGAGCGACATCACGGGGATGGTGAGCGTCTTGGTCAACGCCTCGCCCGCTGGCGTCGTAAGAGTCAGCGCGATCTCCTGCACCCCCTCCTGATCCGCCGAAATCGGCACGGACAGGCGTTCGGTCGCGCCATCCGCCAGCGACAAGGTTTCCAGCAAGGTGCCGCCCTGTATCTGCATCCCGCGACCGGTTCCGGTGAGCTTCACGTCGCCGGTCGGTCCGGAGGCGTGCGTGACCTCAAGCAGCATCCGCGCGGTGTCGCCAGGGGCCATGAACCGGGGAACAGAGGCGGTCAGCACGACCGGGTCACGCACCAGCACATCCGCACCCGCCTGCCCCACGCCGGTCTCGGACCACGCCACGGCCATGAGCCGGACGGAGCCGTTGAACTCGGGCAGATCAACCGTGACCGTGGCTTGCCCGTCCACGACCTCGACCGGGCCGAAAAACTGCGCCATCAACTCTTCCGTCGGCGGCGGCGCCTGCATCCGCATCTGCGCGGTCGCGTCACCGCCGGAGCGGATCTGACCCATGTCGCCTGACATCCCGTCGATGAGTTTGCCGTAAAGATCGCGGATGCCCATGCCCAGGCGTCGCTGGCCGAAATAGTGGTCTTCGGGGTCCGGGTCGGTGAACCCGGTGAGGTTCAGGATGCCCTGGTCGATGGCCGCAAGCGTGACATAGGCCCTGTCGCCCTCGGTCCCGCCGTCCACGTTCACGGTAACCTCCATCGGCCCGCGCGGCTTGGCCATCTCCGGCGCCTCGATACTGGTCGCGAGCACATGCGCGCCGGGGTCGACGCTGGCATGGGCAAGGCCCAGCGCGCGGGTCGGGTTGCGGCCTTCGGCCTCGTCCAGGGGCTGCACCAGCGTCGCGGTGACATAGGCACCCGCGCCCCAGTCCTCGGTCACGGGCAGCTCGACCAGCGTTTCGCCGTCGCCCACCTCGACCGGCACCATGTCGATCAGCCGGTTGGACATGACTGTGACAAGCGCCTTGCCCGGTGCGCGCGGCACGATGCGCAGCCGCGCAGTGTCGCCCACAGCGTAGCTTTCGGCATCGAGCGACACCTCCAGCATGTCCGGCGTCTCGGTCACATCGGCGGGCACGTACCAGCCCGCATAAAAATCGGTGGAGGACGCAAGGTAGGCGCCATCGCCAGCACGGCTCACCACGATCTCATAGCGTCCCCAGTCGACCGGGGCGCTGACCTGCGTCGGGCCATCCACGGTCAGGGTGCCGCCATCCACGCGGCTCCGCGTGGTGATCGGCTCCCAATCCCAATACCCGTCGCGCGAATACCACTGGTATCGGGTGCGCACGCGGTTCACGGTCCAGGTAACCTCCATCGCCGCCTCGGCCATATCCGGGCCGAGCGCGATCAGGTCGAAGACCGCCTCGCTGTTCTCTGGTAGCTCATCCTCAAAGGCGGGCTTGATCCCGATCATCGCGGTACCGGGGAGGACTTGGCGCGTGATCTCCCGTTCCACCGGACGACCGGAGCCTTCCTTCACGCGCACTGTCACGGCGGCGCTGAGGGGGCGGCCATCCGGCTCGATTTCCGGGAACGCCAGCGCGACCTCGGCCTGTCCCTGCGCATCGGTTCGCCCCGACCTGACCGACCCGTAGCGCGGGCGCGGCGTCTCTTGCCACAAGCCGAAACGGTAACCCGGAAAGCTCTCAGTCGTCGTTTGCGGTGTCAGGCGAATATCGCCCTCGAACGCGAGATCCGCCCCCGGCGCGCCGAACAGGTAGCGGGCATCGACGGACAGGCGCGGCGCGGTGTTGTAATCAAGCGGGCCTTTGGGGAGGCCAAGGTCGAAGTCGATCCGTTCCGGCAGGAAATCCTCGACCAGGAGCGTCGTGGAGGCGAGCGCCGGGGCGTCCGGGTCGGCATGAAGATCGAGCCGCCATGTGCCGCGCGGGGCGCTGCCTGCGACGGGAAGCGCGAAGACGTGCCCGCCAGCGCCTGCGCCCTCTGACAGGTTGCGCGAATACTCCACCCCGTCGGGGCGATAGAGCACGGCGGTGATCGGCAGGCCGGGGATCGCCTCGGCCCGTCCATCGCGGGCCAACGCGGTCGCGTGGATCACTTCACCCGCCCGATAGGCGCCCCGATCCGTGGTCAGGAAAACGTCGATGGGCGGCGCGGGGGGATGCCCTTCGACGCCCCGGTCGGACAGGTCGAACTCCGGCCCATCGAGCGAGAGATAGACCATGTCCTCCGCCCCTTGCCGCGCGACGATCATCGCGGGCGCGGAGGCACCGCGGCCGGATGCCACGCCCTCGGAGAACCGCGCATAGCCCATGTCATCCGTCGTCGCGGTGGCAAGCACGGCGTTCGCCGTATTGACCAATGACACTTCGGCCCCCGCCATCGGTTCAGCCGTCGCGAGCGACCGGGCAAAGACATGCACACCATCCGCGCCTTGGTAAGACGTAAGACCAATGTCCGAGATCACGAACCACTGCACGGCCGGCGGGCTTTGATAGGGGTCGGTTCCGGGCACCGAGGCCTGCAACGCATAAACACCGGGAGGCTGATCCGCGATCGCCTCGCCAATCGGCAGGCGCGTGGTCACATCGGTATTGATCTCTGTTGCAACGTCGGCGGCGCCGGTCCAGACCTCCTCGGCGATGTTCTCCTTCAGATAATTCGCCTGCCAGTCGTCGAAGTTCCGGCCCAGCACGTTTTCCTGCATGGTGCGGATCAGGTTGCGGTCCGAGACCTTGAGAAGCGACAGGTCCACCTCCGACGCGTTGATCGAGACGATGGGAAGCCCCGCGTTCTCGGTCGCGGGCAGGACATACGCCTGACCGGGGAAATAGACGGACGGCGTGCGGTCCCGGACATACTGCGTAATCTGCACGGGCTTGGACAGCACCTCGCCCGATTGTGCGGGCAGCCCGGCGCGCAGGGTGATCGTGTAACGCCCGCCATGCTCGACGCCTTTGACGCAAAGCTGGTTGCCCGAGGCTTCGACGGCCAGACCCGAAACCTCGGATTGCAAGAAGTCGGAATAATCGTGCCCCTGCTGCACGAGCGGCTCCGAGAAAGTCGCGCAGATCGCGGGCTGGGCTGCGTCCGAGGTCACTTCGGTTTCGGTGACACGGAAGCCGAACATGCCGATGGCCCGGTCGAGCGCCGCCTGCGTATCGTCGCGCGGGGCGAGCGCCTGCGCCAGACGCAGCGCCGGAACCGTTTCGCGGCCCCGGCCCAGCGCTTCCAGCGCCCGCGACATTGTAAGAAGCGCGTTCGAGCGCACGATAGGGTTCTCAAGCCGCAGGTAGGCCGAAACGGAGGCCTCGAAGGCGACCGACATGAGGTTGCGCTTCTCATTCCGATCATCGGTGACATTGGCCGCCGCCAGCGCGAGCCGGGCATATTCGGCCCAGTCGCCGCCCGCACCGCTGACCACGGTCGCCGCGCCCCAATAGCGCATCGCCTGCACGAAATTCGCGTCCCGCTCCGCTTCGATGGCGAAGGTTCCGAACTCCTCAGCGGTCCAGCCGCCCGCGACGAAATCGTTGGGCAGACGTTCGGCGCGGCGCGTGGCCGCGTCTAGATCGGAAGGGCGCAGGAAGGTGCGCAGGTCATCCGCGCGCGCCTCGGCCCCCGCGATCACTTGCGCCGGGTTTCGAAACACCTCGCCCGAAAACGCGCCTTGGTATTCCACGCGGTCCGACACCTCGGCTTTCAGAAAGCACGAGGCGTTCCGGGTGTTGAAGGTGAAGGCGACGCAAGCCCCTTGCGACAGGCAGGCCGATTCGCAGGTTTCCAGCGTCGTATCGAAGATGGATTGGAGGTCGGACCCATAGAAATCGACGTTCCGCGTCAGAACCAATCGTTTTTCCGGGACCAGGTCCTGTGCCGTCGCAGACCCGATCAATGAGATGAAAACTGTAATAAAAACGAGAAGTTTTCGCATCTGAAAATCCCTTCTGTGCCCCTCCATGCTGCACCGAGGAACGGGCTCTGGCAACGATTCCCCGGATGTCTTTCGACCATTAAGAGCCTGTTCACCTCGATGCGGGACAGTCGGGGCGCGGAAGAACACGGGAGTTTGCGATGTCTGCGGATGATCTACTGACAGAAGAGCGCCGCGCCCGCATGGCAGCGGAGCGGCAGTTGGCGAAGAAGAAGGCGGAGCTTTTCGAAGCCAACAAAATGCTGTCGCGCCACGCGATCACCCTGTCCGAAGACCTCGTCGAGACCCGCGAAGAAGTGGTGGAAGCGCGCCACGATCTCGAACGCGCGACGCATGAGGTGGACATCGCGAAACGCAGGCTTTGGTCCTCGGTCGAAACCATTCAGGACGGGTTCGCGGTGTTTGACGCCGAAAGCCGGCTGGTCATCGCCAACCCGGCCTATTACGCGCCCTTCGACGGGCTGGAGTGCGTCCGGCCCGGTGTGTTTTACGACGAGATTATCGAGGCGGCGCTGTCCGAAGGCGTCGTGGACATCGGGGAGCGGAGCGCGCCCGAATGGCGCGACTGGATGCTCCAATGCTGGCAATCGGAGAGCCCGGAGCCGCGCGAAATCCGGTTCTGGAACGGAAGCTACGTGCGCCTTGTGGATCGGCGGGCCCCCGGGGGCGGNNTTCCTCGCCAATATGTCCCACGAAATCCGCACGCCGATGAACGGGGTCGTGGCGATGGCCGACCTCATGGCCGACCATGATCTGGACGACGATCTGCAAAGCTACGTCGATACGATCCGCTCGTCGGGTCGGGCGCTCCTCACCATTATCAACGACGTGCTCGACTACTCCAAACTCGAAGCCGAGAAAATGCACCTCCATGCCGAACCCTTCGACCTGGAGCGCACGATTCTGGACGTGATTGCCCTGGTCCTGCCTTCGATCCGGGAAAAGGGGCTGAAGGTCTTGTTGGACTACGACATGTTCCTGCCGACGCGGTATGTTGGCGACCCAGTGCGCATTCGCCAGGTGCTTACCAACCTGATCGGGAACGCCGTGAAATTCACCACCGAAGGGCATGTTATGGTGCGCGTGATCGGGCTGCCGGACGGCGAGGCTCACCGCGTTCACATCACGGTGGAGGACACCGGGATCGGCATTCCCGAAGAGTTGCAGGCGCATGTTTTCGGGGAATTCAACCAGGTGGAAGACAACCGAAATCGCTCTTTCGAAGGCACCGGACTTGGTCTCGCCATTACGCGCCAGTTGATCGAGTTGATGGGGGGCGAGATCTGGGTGGAGAGCGAGGCGGGCATCGGATCGGCGTTCGGCGTCTGCGTCACCCTGCCCCATGTCGCCGAAGACGAATTGCCGCCCACGCCGGACTGGCTGAGGCGCGCACTCCTCGTGATGGCCGACGACATGAACCGTGCCATCCTCGCCAAACGTCTCATCGCTCTGGGAATCGACATTGAGTTTGCGGATGGGCCGAGCGATGGCGCCTCCAAGGTCCACGGCGCGAATGTGATTTTCGCAGATCAACGGTTCTGGGAAACGGCGCGCGACACGCTCTGCGCCCATGCCCCGACCCCGATCATTGCGGTGGCTGACCCGATGCTGCCGGCGTCGTCCGATCTGCCGGAGGGCCGCGTCCTGAACAAGCCGTACTCCCGCCCGGCCCTCATGGAGCTCCTGTGCGCCCTGCCACATCCTGAAGCGCCCGGATTTCGCTCCCGGCGCGCACTTGAAACGGCCCCACTGACCGAGACAGCCAGCGCGCCGTCGCCGATTGAGACGGACGAGAACCTGTTCGCCGAGGACACCACGGAACCGCCCAGCTCTGCCCCACCCGAAGCTTCGACCGAGCCGCGCCAGATGCGCGTGCTGGTGGCCGAGGACAACAAGACCAACCGTTTCGTGTTCTCCAAGCTCGTGAAGGCCTGCGACATCGAATTGATCTTTGCCGAGGATGGCGAGAAGGCCGTCGCGGCCTTTGAAAAGCACCTTCCCGACCTCGTGTTCATGGATATCTCCATGCCGCACATGGACGGCAAGGACGCCACGCGCGCCATCCGCACCTTCGAAGCCGAGACAGGTCTGGAGCGCACGCGGATCGTCGCGCTGACGGCCCATGCCATGACCGGCGATGAGCAAGAGATCATGGGACATGGGCTGGACGCACACCTGGCCAAGCCCTTTCCCAAAGACGACATTCTCGCCGAAATCGCGATGAACCGGCCGCCCGAGGCCCGGCCTGCGTTGCCTGACCCCTTGAAAGCCGGCGCTCAGGCGGCGTCCTGAGCCGCCTCGCCGCGCAGGAAAACCAGTTCACCGTCCGCGCCCATATCGGCGCGGAAGGCATAGCCGCCCGCGTTGAATCCCTTGAGATCGTCCACGTCGGTGATCCGATTTTCGCAGATGAACCGCGCCATCGCGCCGCGGGCCTGCTTGGCATAGAAACTCACGATGCGCGGCTCGCCATTCTTGGTCTCGTAGAACTTCGGCGTCACGATATCGAGCGTCAGGGCGTCGCGATCGACCACGGTGAAGTATTCAACGGAGGCGCAATTCACGAGCGTCTTGGTGCCCAGCGAATGGGCCTCTTCATTGAGCCGCTCGGCGACCCGGTCCCCCCAGAAGTCATAAAGGGTCTTGCCCCGCGCGTTTTTCATCCGCGTGCCCATCTCCAGCCGATGCGGCTGGATCAGGTCGCGCGGACGCAGAAGGCCATAAAGGCCCGACAGGATGCGCAGATGGTTTTGCGCGTAGTCCATTGCATCATCGTCGAGCGAGGCCGCGTCGAAACCGGTGTAGGTATCGCCATCGAACATCTCGATGGCCTGCTTCTTCCCCTCGCCCTCGTCGAAACGCGCAAAGCGGTCGGCATTCAGTTTCCCGAGGTTTTCGGAGATGTGCATCAGCTTCATCAGATCGCCCGCCGACAATTCTCCCGCACGCGCGGCAAGCCTTTCTGCCTCGTCCTGAAAGACCGGCTCGGTGCCGCCCTCCGTCTCGGCCGGCGTTTCGTTCAGCTTCTTCGCGGGCGATACGGTGATCAGCATGTGCTCGTCCTTATCTCTTCCAAAAAGGCCTGCGCGAAACGCGACATGCGCGGGCCGTCCATTCCCTTGATCCGCGCCAACTCGTCCGCATCCGCCGGTTTGCGTTCCGCGATCTGGCGCAACTGGCCGGGGCTCATCGACAGCGGCTTGTCCGTGCCCGCTTCGCCCCGTTGCAGATCGAGTGCGATACGCGCGAGCGCGTCGTAAAGATCACCCGCCTGCGATCCGGCAAGCTTTCGGCGCGTGGGATGCATCGCCTCCACCTCGCCCGCGATGACGGAGAGGAACGCCTCGCCGTATTTCTCCAGCTTCTTTGCACCAACCCCGCTGATACGCGCCATGTCGTCCAATGTCGCTGGCCGCGTTTCGGCCATTTCGATCAGCGTGCGGTCCGGGAAAATGACATAGGCGGGTGCGCGGATCGCCTCGGCCAGCGCGCGGCGCTTGGCCTTGAGCGCGGAAAGAAGCGGCGCGTCTTCCTCCGAGACCAGTGCTTTGACCACGGGGCGCGATTTGGACTTGGGGCCAAGATCGCGGCGCAGGGTCACCTCGGCCTCGCCCTTAAGCACAGGGTGCGCGCGTTCGGTCACCCGCAACGCGCCGTGGCGCTCCGGGTCGGGACGCACGAAATCCAGTCCCATCATCTGCCGGAAAAGCGCCTGCCATTGACCCTTGGACATGTCCTTGCCCACGCCGAAGGTCGGCAAGTCCTGATGCCCGCGCTGGCGCACCTTCTCGGTCTCGGAGCCGACAAGAATGTCGATGAGATGCCCGGCCCCGAAACTCTCCCCCGTGCGAAGCGCGGCGGACAGGGCCTTCATCACCGGCACGGTCGCCTCAAAGGTTTCGGGCGGGCGGTCGCAGGTGTCGCAATTGCCGCAGCCGTCGGCCTCCTCCCCGAAAAATCCCAGCAACTTCTGGCGACGGCATCCGGCGGTCTCGGCCAGGCCCAGAAGCGCGTTCAGCCGGCCATGGTCGGCTGCGCGACGTTCGGGCGGTGCGAGGCCTTCGTCGATCTGTCCCCGGCGCAGGCGGATGTCGTCGGGACCATAAAGCGTCAGCGTATCGGCGGGCGCCCCGTCTCGTCCCGCGCGACCGATTTCCTGGTAATAGGCCTCGATGCTCTTGGGCAGGTCCGCATGCGCGACCCAGCGAATATCGGGTTTGTCGATACCCATTCCAAAGGCCACCGTTGCCACCACGATGAGCCCGTCCTCGGTCTGGAACTGCCGCTCGACCTCGCGGCGGCGGTCCGGGTCTAGACCGGCGTGATAGGCGACCGCCTGATGCCCAGCCTCGCTCAGCGCCTGCGCGAGTGTTTCGGTCTTTGCCCGCGTGGCGGCATAGACAATGCCGGAGCGACCTTTGCGGGCAGCGGCGAAGTCCATGATCTGGCGGCGCGGCCCGTCCTTGACGGAAAACGCGAGATGGATGTTCGGGCGGTCGAAGCCGCGCAGGAAAGACCGTGGGGTCGCCCCGCCAAAGAGCTTTTCGACGATCTCCACCTGCGTTTCGGCGTCCGCCGTCGCGGTGAATGCGGCAAGCGGCACATCGAGCGCACGTTTCAGCTCGCCGATCCGGAGGTAGTCAGGTCGGAAGTCGTGCCCCCATTGGCTGACGCAATGCGCCTCGTCCACGGCAATGAGGCTGACCCCGGAGCGGCGCAAGAGATCCTGCGTCGCCAATGAGCCCAATCGTTCGGGCGCCATGTAGAGGATTTTCAACCGCCCCTCGGACAGCCCGCGAAACACCGCGTCGTTTTCCTCGTCCGTATTGGCCGAGGTCAGCGCCCCCGCGTCGACCCCGGCGGCCCGCAGCGCGCGCACTTGGTCGCGCATCAGGGCAATCAGCGGCGAAACGACCAGCGTCACGCCCTCCCGCATCAGGGCCGGCAATTGGTAGCAAAGCGATTTGCCCCCGCCGGTGGGCATGATGGCGAGCGTTTCCTCGCCCGCGGTGACGGCGGCGACGATTTCATCCTGTCCGGGCCGGAAGGCGTCGAACCCGAAGACGGATTTCAGAATGTCGAGATCACTGGGCGCGGGGTCACGGGGCATGGGTCGGGTTTATCCAAAACCCGAGCGCAACCTCAAGACCTCGTGGGCTCGATCAGTAAAATTGATACATATTGTTCTGGATGACCGTGCGGATCGCAAACAGGATCAACAGAACGATCACCGGGGACAGGTCCAGACCACCCATGTTGGGCAGGAAGGCCCGAATGCGGGAGTAGACCGGCTCGACCAGCCGGTTCAGCCCTGACCAGATCTGGGCCACCAGGGGCTGCCGCAGGTTCAGCACCTGGAAGTTCACCAGCCACGACAGGATGATGTGCACGATGACGATGAACCAGACCACCGAGGTGATCGCGTAAAGAATTTGCATAAGCGAAAGCATGGGCCGTCCTTGATTGTCCGCGCTCTGACCTATGGTCACGGGGCCAAAGTTGCAAGGGCGACGCGAGGATACGGTTGACGCTCCCGAAACACCCGCGCAAGTCGGGGGCAAAGGAGACCCGCCATGTATCCCTTCGTCCGCATGATCAAGGAAATGATCGTTGCACGGAACGCCGAGCCGCTGCCCCTGACCGGCACCCATGTCAGCCACCACATCTGCTGGCCCTGGGATCTCGACATCTGGATGGAGCTGAACAACGGACGGACACTGACGATCTTCGACCTCGGGCGCATCCCCCTGGCCCAGCGGGCCGGATTGATCCGGGCCCTGGCCAAGAACCGCTGGGGCCTGACCATGGCGGGCGCAACCGTGATGTATCGCAAGCGCGTGCGCATGTTCGACCGCATCGACGTGCGCTCACGCGCCTTGGGCTGGGACGACAAGTTCATCTACCTGGAGCAAAGCATGTGGAAGGGCGAAACCTGCACCTCTCACATCCTCTACCGCTCCGCCGTGACCGACAAGAACGGCATCGTGGCACCGATCCGGATGCTTCAGGCGATGGGGATCGAGGACATCGCCTCGCCCGAGCTGCCCGACTGGGTCACGGGCTGGATCGAGGCTGACAAGCACCGCCCCTGGCCCCCTGAAATGTGACCCGCACCAATCTAAGTGGTTGCCAGCCATACCGTCCCGCCTCCATAACCTAAGGAATAGGAGGGGCTTTCATGACTAAAGAACAAAGGCGTCGCGTCTGGGGATGGTATTGGTTCGACTGGGCGAGCCAGCCGTATCACACCGTGCTCCTGACCTTCATCTACGGGCCCTTCTTCGCCACCGTCGCGGCCGCTTTCTTTGTTGCGACCGGGCTAGGTGAACAAGCCGCGGCCGCGCGCGCGCAGACGCTTTGGTCGACGGGCCTGACCATCACCGGTCTCCTGATCGGCTTCGGCGGGCCCATCCTGGGCGCCCTTGCCGATACCTCGGGGCGCAGGCGCCCCCGGATCTTCGCCTTC
>DOUP01000006.1 GCA_003520545.1 Maritimibacter sp.
TTGTGGCCGAGAAGAACAGAGTTTGGCGGGTAAACGGTGTCAGACCGAAGATACGCTCGATGTCGGGAATGAACCCCATGTCGAGCATCCGGTCGGCTTCGTCCACCACCATGATCTGCACGCCGGTCAGGAGCAGCTTCCCGCGCTCGAAATGGTCGAGCAGGCGGCCGGGGGTCGCGATGAGCACGTCGACGCCACGGTCGATGAGCTGATCCTGTTCCTTGAACGACACGCCGCCGATAAGGAGCGCCTTGGTCAATTTCACGTGCTTGGCGTAGGTGTCGAAGTTCTCGGCTACCTGTGCCGCCAGCTCCCGCGTCGGGCAGAGCACGAGCGAGCGGGGCATCCGGGCGCGGGCGCGACCACGGGCCAGCATGGAGACCATGGGCAGGGTGAAGGAGGCGGTTTTGCCGGTGCCCGTCTGGGCGATGCCCAGAACGTCGCGGCCTTCGAGGGCCGGGGGGATGGCGCCCGCCTGAATCGGTGTCGGGGTTTCGTAGCCTGCTTCCTCGACAGCCTTGAGGACTTTCGGAGAGAGGTTCAGATCGGAGAATTTAGTCAAAGAGATGCCTTTCATGGGTTGCGGCGTTTCTGGCCGCATGTTCCCGCGCGGCCCGTTCGGCCGGATTGCCGAACTTCCCTTGTGGGGGCGGTTTACGCTTCAACGCCGGGACAGTCAAGAAAACCGGGAACAGGAGCGGTTTCGGGACGTTGGGTCAGGCACAGGAAAAGGAGACAACGCATGATCCGGAAATTTGGCACCGCAAACTGGCAAGGCGGGTTGCAGGACGGCACCGGGACGATTTCGTCCGAAAGCGGCGTGCTGGACAAGGTCAACTACGGCTTCAAGAAGCGGTTCGAGGGTGAACCGGGCACGAACCCCGAAGAGCTTCTGGGCGCGGCCCATGCGGCCTGTTTCTCGATGGCGCTGGCCAACATCCTGGGCGAGAGCGACATTGTGCCCGACGACATTTCGACCAAGTCGACGATTTCGCTTGATATGTCCGATGGGCCCAAGATCGTGAAAGCCCATCTCGAGGTGACGATCAAAGCCGATGGGGACGCGGGCAAGATCAAGGACGCGGCGAAGGCGGCGGAGCAGGAGTGTCCGGTCTCGATGCTTCTCGATTGCGAGATTACCAGCGAAGTGACGATCGCTTAGGCACCAAGGATAAAACGAGAAACGGGGCCCGCGCGGCCCCGTTTTTCATGATCCGGTGATACGTGCACCGCGCATGATCGCGGATTGCCAGGTTTCCGGGTCGTGGATCAGTTCGAGCGATCCGACGACCGAGAGGCGCTGGCCTTCTTCGATCAGGATCGGGTCTTCCAGATCGACCTGGAGCTGACCGGCGTGCTCGGACGAGCCGCAGAACGGGCAATCGCCCATATCAGACACCAGCATGAGCTGCGCGGTCGGTTTGGTCGGGTCGAGCGTGAGCGGCACGGCGTAGCCCGTGATGGCGAATTTCTCGACGCCGTTTTCGATTTCCGCCGGGTAGGTTTTGACCGCGCGGTAGCTGTTGCCTTCGATGATTTCCTCGATCTGGATGTTCGAGAGAACGGCCCAGGGATCGTCGTTGGCCAAGGCGGGCGTGGTGGCGGCGCCGGTGGCGAGGAGGGCGAAAGTGCTGGTCGCGGTGATGGGGCGGATCATGTCGAGCCTCTTTTTGTCCGTCGTTGAGCGCACTTTAACGGCGCGCGGGCGCGATACAAGCATCACCATTTCATTGCGCGGTCGATTGCCGCCGTGCCGCGTTCATAGACCCCCTGGGCCAGGTATTTGGTCGTCCTCGATCAGGACTGAGCCGGTCATGGCTTGCACCCGCGCCCAGAGGAGTGGGCTGCCGCCGTCCGGTGCCACCGCCGACAGCGCAAGCGCGAAACGGGGCGCGGTTCGGGAAAGGGTTTCAAGGTCCGGCAGGAGGTCAGCGCCGTGCAAGGCGATGAGTTCGGAGAGCGGACCTCCCGCAACCGCCGCGATGTCTTCGGGCGTTTCGGCGGCGGCCAGCGTGGCGCGGAGCGTGGCCAATGATAGCGCAGGGTTATGCTCGGCCAGGTGCGATGCGACGGCGGCGGTCCAGTCCTCAGGATGGGCGCGCAGGTCGTCGTCGAAGGTGTCGCGCAGGAACATCATGAACCTTTGCCCGAAGCGCTCCGTCGGCAGATCACCCTCGGGCAGGGCGTCCGTGCCGACGCCGAGAGCGTCGGCAACAATGGAGCGGGGGATTGTGTCGGTCATACGAAATGGCTCTTGCGGTGATAGGTACGGTGCCGAAACAAGCCGCAACTCACTCCCCGTGCAACTCCTTGGTGGCGGAGAGCTTCAGCTCGGGGTAGTCGCGTTCCACGCGGTCGATGTCCCATTGCAGGCGGGTCAGGAAGACCGGGTCGCCGTCGTTGTCGTAGCCGATGTGCTGCTTGTTCGCTTCGATCAGCTTGTCGAGCTGGGCTTTCGGCCCCGTGACCCAGCGGGCGGAGGTGAATTGCGAGGCCTCGAAGCGAACCGGCAGGCCGTATTCCATCTCGATCCGGCTGGCCAGCACCTCGAATTGAAGCTGGCCGACGACGCCGACGATGAAGCCCGAGCCGATGTTGGGTTTGAAAACCTTGGCGGCCCCTTCTTCGGCAAATTGCATCAGCGCCTTTTCAAGGTGTTTGGCCTTCATCGGATCGCCCGCGCGCACGCCTTGCAAAAGCTCGGGTGCGAAGGAGGGGATGCCGGTCACGCGCAGGGCTTCGCCTTCGGTGAGCGTGTCGCCGATGCGCAGTTGGCCGTGGTTGGGAATGCCGATGATGTCGCCCGCCCAAGCCTCTTCCGCCAATTCGCGGTCGGAGGCGAGGAACATCACCGGGCTGGAGATTGCCATGGGTTTCCTGGTGCGCACATGGGTCAGCTTCATGCCGCGCTTGAAGTGGCCCGAGGCCATGCGCACGAAGGCCACGCGGTCGCGGTGCTTGGCGTCCATGTTGGCCTGCACCTTGAAGACAAAGCCCGTGACATTGGTTTCCTCCGGGCTGATCTGACGGGGTTCGGCAGATTGCGGCTGCGGCTCGGGGCCGAAATCCGCGATGCCTTTCATCAGTTCCTGCACGCCGAAGGAATTGATGGCGGAGCCGAACCAGATCGGGGTCATCTGACCGGCGAGCACTTCGGCCGGGTCCATTTTCGGCAGGAGCTCGGTGGCCATTTCCAGCTCTTCGCGCAGTTGCTCCAGAAGGTGCGCGGGCACATGTTCGGCCAGTTTCGGGTCGTCCAGCCCGTCGATCTTGATGCTCTCGGCAACCTTGTTGCGGTCGGCGCGGTCCATNNACTTCGAACAGCTTTTGCGTCTGGCTTTCCACGCCCTTGGCCCCGTCGATCACCATGACGGCGGCATCGACGGCGGTGAGGGTGCGGTAGGTGTCCTCGGAGAAGTCCGAGTGGCCGGGCGTGTCCACGAGGTTGAAACGGTAGCTGTCGAAGTCGAAGGACATGGCGGAGGCGGAGACCGAGATGCCCCGGTCTTTCTCCATCTGCATGAAGTCCGAGCGCGTGCGCCGGGCCTCGCCCTTGGCCCGCACCTGGCCGGCCATCTGGATCGCACCGCCGTAGAGCAGGAATTTCTCGGTCAGCGTCGTCTTGCCCGCATCCGGGTGCGAGATGATAGCGAAGGTGCGCCGCCGGGCGATCTCGGCGGGCAGGTCGGGGCGGTTGGGTTTTACGGCGTCCAGCATGGGGGCGATATATTCGCGGGGGCAGGGCGGGGCAAGCGGAACGGCAGGGGGGCGGGATGCGTTAATTCGGGAAAGGAGATTTGCCATGACGAAAGACCATGGACCGACGATCAAGGACGACAAGCTCTACCAGGACCTGCGCGATGACGGGATGAGCAAGGAAAAAGCCGCGCGGATCGCCAATGCCAAGGCAAACGACCGCCAGCATCCGTTCAAGAAAGGCGGCAAGGCGTCGCCTTACGAGGACTGGACCAAGGACGAGCTTTACGAGCGCGCGCAGGAGATCGGGGTCGAGGGGCGCTCGGATATGGACAAGGGCGAATTGATCGCGGCGTTGCGGGAGGATTGAGGTTTCGCGGTGGCTGCGCCACCACGACCGACCGGGGGCTTTGCCCCCGGACCCCCCCCCCCGATCAACCGGGGGCTTTGCCCCCGGACCCCCAAAGTATTTCGGCAACGAAGAAGCAGGTCAGGTCGCGGAGACCCTGCGCAGCATTTCCACCATGTCGGGTCGGCGTTTCACGTCGCCCTCGCGCAACTCGATGGCCCCCAAGGGGTAGTCGGAGGGGCGTTCGCCCTGAAGCTTTCTTGTGACCTCGTCGGGCAGGGCGGGGCGTGTCGTGTCATCGACGAACAGGCTCTCGGCGGCGATGCCTTCGGCGTAGATGATCTCGTGCCGGTCGAAGAGGACCTGGACATAGTCGACGAAACCACCGTTGGCGCGGGTCACGGTGGTGCCGTTGACCAAGAGCCCTGCTTTCACCAGAAGTTCACGCTGGCCCGCGTTGAGGGCGGCAATGCGCTGGTAAATGAACAGGCGGTGGTTCGGGCTGACCGTGAGGGCGCGGTCGTTGTTCAACGCCCCGGCGGCGATGGGGATCGGTGCGAAAGCCCCCTCGGCGCGGACGGTCTGGATGCCCACCCAGCGCACCTCCTGCACACCGCTGTCGCGGGTGAGCACGCGGTCGCCCGGTGCCAGGTCTTCAACGGGAACCTGTCGTCCGTCGCTCATCGTGATGCAGGTGCCGCGCACGAAGGCCACGGCGGCGCTTTCGGCGAGCCGCTTGTGGCCGGTTTCGCGGTCGATGGTGACCAGCGTGTAGGGTGTTTTCGGGTCGATCGGTCCCAAGGGGTGGAGGTAGACCTCGGAAATGGTGCCGGCCGCCTCGTTTACTTCGACGAAGATCAGCGCCTCCAGCGTGTCGCGGGACGGGGTCATGAAGGTGACGAGGCTATCGAGAAACGCGGGCGCCCCGGTCTGACCGATGCCACTGGTGGCGGCGACGGAGAGCGCGCCGCCTTTGCCCATGGCGAGCGCGAGGCGGTCGGGCGTGTGGCCTTCGCTGAGCTCGTAGCTGTCATCGAGGACCAGGTCCGAGGCATCCGAAAGCGGATCGCCCTCGTTTACCCCGTGGGTCACGCGAAACGTCTCTGCCCGGTAGACGGGCAAGTGGCGGATCGGCAGGTAGGCTTGGGTCTCCGGACCCTCGGTGGCGGTGTCAGTCATGGCAGCATCCCTCGCGCGGTCAATCCCGCCACAGGCCCCCCAGCCGTAACGGTGTCGCAGGGGGAGAGGATACAGTCGGGCCGGATGAATGGTCAACAAGTGCTTGATAACCGGCCGGAACATCACGAGATTTTGCGGCTATTGTCGATCCCCGCACAACAGAGGTGCGGTCGCCGGAGGATTGGTTCTCCACCCCTATATGGGCGAATCGTCCCCCCGGTGGTAGCGAAGGGCAAATCGAAACGGAGGACGTGAGATGGATCTGGGGATCAAAGGGAAACGCGCATTGGTCTGTGCAAGCTCGAAGGGCTTGGGCCGGGGCTGCGCCGAGGCGCTTGCGGCGGATGGCGTGAACCTCGTCATAAACGCGCGCACGGCGGACGAGTTGGAAAAGACCGCGCAGGAGATTCGCGACCAATACGGGGTCGAGGTCGTGGCCGTCGCCGCAGACGTGTCGACCGAAGAGGGCCGCGCCAAGCTCCTGGAGGCTGCGGGAGACGTGGACATCCTGGTCAATAACGCGGGCGGTCCGCCGCCGGGCGTCTGGACCGATTGGGACCGGGAGGATTTCATCGCGGCGCTCGATGCCAACATGCTGGCCCCCATCGCGCTGATCAAGGCGCTGGTGCCGGGGATGATGGAGCGTGGCTGGGGCCGGGTGGTCAACATCACGTCGCGTGCCGTGAAAGCACCGATCCCGGCGCTGGGCCTGTCCAATTCGGCGCGCGCCGGTCTGACCGGCTACGTCGCGGGCACGTCGCGCCAGATCGCGCGCTCGGGCGTGACCATGAACAACCTCCTGCCGGGGATGCACGACACCGACCGGGTCAAGGGGCTCGATACGCGGGCGGCGGAGCAGCAGGGCGTGAGTTTCGACGAAGCGCGGGCGAAACGGCTGGAGGCCTCGGTCATGGGGCGTGACGGGACGCCCGAGGAGTTCGGCGCGGCCTGCGCCTTCCTGTGCTCGCAACAGGCGGGGTTCATCACCGGGCAGAACCTGCTTGCAGATGGCGGTGAAGTGAACGTCACCATGTGATCGGGGCGGCGACACGCGCCGTTTCACGAAAATCCGGCGGAGAACAGCGGGGCCGTCCATTTGTCGCAAGTGCGGGGACGGCCCCCTGCTTGCCGCCTGCGCGCGGGGCTGCTATCTCCCACCGAAGCCCGATCATTTTCATCGGGTATCCAAGAGGTTGGCGTGAGCACGACACCACGGCTTGAGATCACTTCCATCACCCGGCGCTTTGGGGGGCGACCGGTGGTGGATGACGTGTCCCTGACGGTCATGCCGGGGCAGGTGTCCTGTCTTCTGGGGCCATCGGGCTGCGGCAAATCCACGACGCTTCGGATCATCGCAGGCGTTGAGCGGCTCGACGAGGGCGAGATTCGCATGGATGGCGAGCTGATCGCGGGTGCCGGGCACATGGTGCCGCCGGAAGAACGCCATACCGGGCTGATGTTTCAGGACTTCGCGCTGTTTCCGCATCTGTCGGTGGGTGACAACGTGGCCTTCGGTCTGACGGGAACGCGGACGGAAAAGCGCCTGCGGGTGCGGGAGCTTTTGGAGAAAGTGGGGCTGATCCGCTATCTGGACGCCTATCCGCACGAATTGTCGGGCGGCGAGCAGCAGCGGGTGGCGCTGGCCCGCGCGGTGGCGCCGAAGCCCAAGATCATGCTGATGGACGAGCCGTTCTCGGGTCTGGACAACCGTCTGCGCGACGACATCCGCGATGAAACGCTGGCGGTGCTCAAGGATGAGGGCACCGCGGTTCTGCTGGTTACGCACGAACCCGAAGAGGCCATGCGCATGGCCGATGAGATCCTTTTGATGCGCAGGGGCAAGATCGTGCAGCGCGGCGCGCCCTATAACATCTACAACGCGCCCGTGGACCGGGAGGCCGCCGGGTTCTTCTCGGACATCAATGTCATAGAAGGCACCGTGCAGGGGGCGCTCACCGACACGGCCTTCGGTCAATTCCTCGCTCCGGGCTACCCCGATGGGTCTGAGGTGGAGATCGTGATCCGGCCCCAGCATCTCAAGATCGACTTCGATCGGGGCGGGCAGGGGCCTGCGCCGAGCCCGGATCACGGGGTCTGGGCAAGGGCGACGGTGAAGCGGGCGCGGTTCGTGGGCAACGAAAGCATCGTGGGCTTCACGCTCGATGACGGCAGCCGACTCAAGGCGACCGTTCCCAATGTTTTCCTGCCGAAAGAGGGCACTGTCCTGTGGATCGCGGTGCGTCGGGATCGCTGTTTCGTCTTCCCGGCCCGGCCAAAGCCTGCCTGATAAGCATTCACACATGCATTTTATTGCCGAGTGACCCCCTTTGGGGGTTTGATCTTTGCGGTGGAGTCAATAAATACAGGTGACGAAAATTTTCTCGGACAGGTGGGACTGTCCGATAGGGAGACTTCCAATGCTGAACAATATCGGGCTTCCGGGCCTCATCCTGATCGCCGTCGTGGTTCTGGTCCTTTTCGGGCGCGGCAAAATCTCGTCCCTGATGGGCGAAGTGGGCAAAGGCATCACCTCGTTCAAGAAGGGCATCGACGAAGGCAAGGCCGAGATCGAAGAGCAGAAAGCCGAGGACGCAAAAGACGTGACGCCGGAAGGCGAAAAGGACAAGGCGTAAGCCCGACCCTCTATCGTCTGACGCGAAAGGCTTTCCATGTTCGACATCGGTATGACCGAGCTTCTGCTGATCGGCATTGTTGCGCTGATCGTTGTGGGGCCAAAAGACCTTCCGGGTCTGTTCCGTACGCTTGGCCGGTTCACGGCGAAAGCGCGCGCGCTGGGTAAGGAATTTACCCGCGCGATGAACGATGCTGCCGACCAGTCGGGGATGAAAGACGCCGCTGACGGGCTGAAAGCCGCTTCGAACCCGAAGAAATTCGGGTTGGACAAGCTCAACGACGCGGCCACCAGTTTCGAGAAATGGGATCCGAACAAGCCTTCGGGCAAGGCGGATGTGAAAGAGCCGAAATCGGTGGACCCGGAGCGCGAAGAAGACGCGCGCAAGATCCGGGAAGCGGCCAAGAAAACCGGCACTGCCAAGATCGAGAAAGAGCGCGCGGAGGCCGAGGCTGCAGCGGCGGCGAAGGACGACAAACCGGCGGCGAAGAAACCAGCTGCCAAGAAAGCGCCGGCCAAGAAGGCGACTGCCAAGTCCTCCACCACCTCGAAGTCGACGGCCACCAAACCCACCTCGAAGTCGTCCGGCTCCAAGGCAACGACCACGAAGCCCAAGACGACCGCGAAGAAACCCACGACCAAGGCCTCCGGGTCGACCTCGGAGACAAAGACAACCGCGAAAAAGCCCGCCGCGAAGAAACCCGCGGCGAAGAAACCCGCGGCGAAGAAAGCTCCCGCCAAGAAGGCTGCCTCTGAATGAGCGACACCGACGAGATCGAAGAAAGCTCCGCCCCGCTGATCGAGCATCTGGCCGAGCTGCGCACGCGGCTGATTTACTCTGTGATCGCGTTCCTCGTCGCGATGATCCTGGTGTTCACGGTGGGCGGGCAGGTGCTCGATTTCCTGCTGATCCCGATCGAGAACACCATGCGCTCGCTGGGCAACCCGAACCCGGTAATGCAGTTCACGGCCCCGCAGGAATACTTCTTTACCCTGATCCGCATCTCGATGGTCGGCGGCCTGATGCTCGCCTTCCCGGTGATCGCGTTCCAGATGTGGCGCTTCGTGGCGCCGGGTCTTTACAAGAACGAACAAGAAGCCTTTCTGCCCTTCCTCATCGCCTCGCCGCTCCTGTTTCTCGCGGGCGCGGCCTTCGCGCAATATGTCGTGGTGCCGCTGGCGATGAACTTTTTCCTGGGCTTTGCGGACCTGCCGTCCGTCGTGGCCGCCTATCTCGCCGGTGAAGAGCCGACCGATGTGGCGGGCAAGGGCATCGACATCGTGTTTCAGGGTAAGGTGAACGAAAGTCTCGACATCACGCTCAAGATGATCGTGGCCTTTGGCATCTGTTTCCAGCTTCCCGTTCTCTTGACGCTTATGGGGAAAGCCGGGCTCGCAACCGCGAACGGCCTGCGTTCGACACGCAAATACGCCGTCGTCGGTATCCTGACCGTGGCCGCACTCGTAACGCCGCCGGATGTCACCACGCAGGTGATCCTGTTCATCGTGGTCTACGGGCTTTACGAGATTTCCATCCACCTCGTCGCACGCGTCGAACGACAGCGTGAAGCGCGGCTGCGGGCCGAAGGGCTGTGGTTCGAGGATGACGAGGATGAAGACGAGGACGAAG
>DOUP01000041.1 GCA_003520545.1 Maritimibacter sp.
GATGGCCGGGCTGGCACCGATGATGTTCGGGCTGTCGTTTGATTTCATCAACGGGGGCTACTCGGTAAATGCGCCGACCGCGCTCTGGTGGGTGCAACTGGCGACCGCCGTGGTCTTTGGTCTCGGGATCGCGACGATCCTGACGCTGGTGTTTACACCCTCCATGCTTGCCGTGCGGATCTGGACCGGCAAGGGCGCGAAAGCGCTCACGCGCCGCGTCAGGGCCCGTGTACAAGGTCCGGAGTCCCACGCCGCGCGCGACCTCGCATTGGCCAAGGCGTCCAGGGGCGCTTACGCCGAAGCGCTCGTGTGGAATTACGAAGAGCTCACACCGGCGGAAATGCCCGACGAAGGCGACGAAGCCCCGTCCGAAGGCGAGATCGCGGATATCCTGGCTGCCCGCAAGGACATCAAGGCCGCCGAGTAGCGGCCCTGTTGTGTTCCTTGGAAGTCCTGCCGGGTCGGGAGGTGCGGGGCATGTCGTCGACAGACCCTATGCCGCGTCTTCGTCCTCTTCCGCAGCCTGACGGGCCCACATGGCCGCGTATTTGCCGTTCCTGGACAGCAATTCGTCGTGGCGTCCGAACTCGGTGATCTCGCCTTTTTCCAGGACGATGATCTTGTCCGCATCGGCAATCGTCGACAACCGGTGCGCGATGGTGATGACGGTGCGCCCCACGCCCATTTCACGCAGGCTTTGCTGGATGTCGCGCTCGGTCTCGGTGTCGAGCGCCGAGGTCGCCTCGTCCAAGAGCAGGATCGGCGGGTTTTTCAAGAGCGTGCGCGCGATCCCCACACGCTGCTTTTCTCCCCCGGACAGCTTCAACCCGCGTTCTCCGACGGTGGTGTCGTATCCATCCGGCAGGCTCGCCACGAAGTCGTGGATCTTGGCCGCTTTCGCCGCCGCCTCGATCTCCGCGAACGACGCGCCTTCCTTACCGTAGGCGATGTTGTAGCGGATCGTGTCGTTGAACAGCACGGTATCCTGCGGCACCACGCCGATGGCTTTGTGCAGGCTTTCCGCCGTCACGTCGCGCAGGTCCTGACCGTCGATACGAATGGCCCCGCCGGTCACATCATAGAACCGGAACAGAAGCCGCCCTATGGTGGACTTGCCGGAGCCGGAGGGGCCGACGATGGCGACGGTCTCGCCCGCTTCAGCCGTCACGGTGACACCCTGCAGGATCGGGCGAGCCGGGTCGTAGCCGAACTCGACCGCATCCAGTTCGACCTTACCGCCCTTGATGTCGATGTCCGGCGCCCCGGGTTTGTCGGTAACCTCGGCGGGTTGTTCCAATAGATCGAACATCTCGGCCATGTCGACAAGCGCCTGGCGGATTTCACGGTAGACGGACCCGAGGAAGTTCAGCGGCATGGTGATCTGGATCATGTAGGCGTTTACCATGACGAAATCGCCGGTCGAGAGGTCACCGTTCTGCACGCCTATGGCGGCCATGATCATCACGGCGGCAAGACCTGCGGTAATGATGAAGCTCTGGCCCGCGTTCAGGAACGCCAGCGATTGCGAGGTCTTGGTGGCCGCGACTTCATATCCCGCCATGGCCTGGTCATACCGCGCCGCTTCGCGCTTCTCGGCCCCGAAGTATTTCACGGTCTCGAAGTTGAGCAGGCTGTCGATCGCCTTCTGGTTCGCATCCGTGTCCTGATCGTTCATCTGCTTGCGCAGTTTCACCCGCCATTCGGTCACGGCAAAAGTGAACCGGATATAGATCGCGATGGTCGCCACCACGGCGGCGAGATACCAGACATCGAAGAGGAAAAAGAAAATCCCCGCGACCAGCGCGAGCTCGATGAAAAGCGGGATGATGTTGAAGAGCAGAAAGCGCAGGAGGAATTCCACCCCCTTCACGCCCCGTTCCATGATCCGGCTCAACCCACCGGTTTTGCGCGTGATGTGGTAGCGCAGCGAGAGCGCATGGATATGCTCGAAGGTCTGAAGCGCCATGGCACGGAGCGCACGTTGCGCCACCGAGGCAAACACCCAATCGCGAAGCTGCTGGAAACCGACCGACAGGAACCGCGCCATACCGTAGGCGACGGTCAGGCCGACCGCACCGACGGCCAGCATCCAGGCCGCCGAGTCGGAGGCTTCGCCGGTGAGCGAATCCACGGCAGCTTTGTAAAAGAGCGGCGTGATGACCGAGATGAGTTTTGCTCCGACAAGGAGCAACAGGGCAATCACGACACGGAATTTGACCCCGGAATCTCCCTCCGGCCATAGATAGGGCACAACCCGTTTGATCGTCCGCAACTCACTCCCCGCGAATTTCGGGTCATGCCGCGCATTGCTCACGGTTCTCTGTCCGCCACCACGTCTCATCGTTTCCCTTTCGCTGTCACGCAGAGACCTAGGGCCGCGCGCAGCAAAAGGCCAGAGGCAGCCGACCGACAAACTGTCTCAGGCAGAAGGCTTACTCGCCAGCCGGTGCATCCGCCGGGAGGTCGAAGACCTGGCCGGGGTAGATAAGGTCGGGGTCGCGGATCTTGTCGCGGTTGGCCTCGAACACCTGCACGTAAAGGATGCCCTCCCCGTACCGATCCCGCGCAATCGCCCAAAGCGTGGAGCCCGGTTGCACTGTAACGGCGGCGATGATCGGGTCGCTACCGGGTTTCTCCGGGGCTTCTGGCGCTTCCGGTGTCGCGCTGGTGGTGGCGACCGGCGTGTCGGCGGCCGGTTCCGGGGCGACGGGGGTCTCGTCTTGGTCGCCCGGTGCCGGTTCGGGCGATGGCGGCGTCGCCACGTCGATGTCGGACGGGGCTGTGGCCGGCGCGGGGGCGGCTTCGGGCGCACCGGGCGCACTCTGCGGGTCCGTATCGGCCGGGGGTGTGTCCTGCGCGTTTGCAGGCGCGTCATCGTCGGAAGCAATCCCGAGGGCCGCGGCCAGAACGTCGCGGTCTTCGCGTTTGAAGGGGGATTCGACGCGGGCCGTGACCTCACCGCCTGCCCCGATCTGGTCCACGCGAAGCGTATAGACACCCGGCGCGACGTCATTTGGCAGGGTCAACGACCATTGGCCATCCGGCTCGACCGGCGTCTCGTTGATAAGGGTATTGTCCAGATACAGCCGCACGCGGGCATCGGGCGCGGCACGGCCCGGNNACCCGCCGCTCCCGCAGGGTCATAAGAAATCGTATCGAGCGACAGCGCGGGGCTGTCCGCCATGCCCGGCTCGTCCTCGACACGAATGCCATCCCGGTCGGCGCGCAGCACGCGAGGCGTGAGCGCCGCGGGCGCCGTCGCCGGCGTATCGGCCATGTCCGGAACCTCGGGCGTCGATGCGGTTTCGGTTGCCGGGGTCTCTTCCATTTGCGGAACGTCGGATGACTGCGGGACAGCGGTTGCGTCCGGTGTTTCCGCTGGCGTCGGCGTCTCCTGCTCTGGCAAGTCCCGCGTCTGTGTCGGGGGTGACGGTGCCTCCTGCGTCTCCGGCTCGACCGAGGCGATCACCGGCTGACGCGGTTCCACGATCCGGCTTTCCTCGGCATAAACGAGGTCCGTGCCTTCGCGCGTCGCGGCAAGCCGCACGATGCGCGGCGTGTCGGACATCTTGAGATCGAAGAGCGCCGCGAAGTCGCCCGCGCTATTCACCGCCTCCCGCGCCACCTC
>DOUP01000270.1 GCA_003520545.1 Maritimibacter sp.
GAAAGGCGAGCTGGATCACGTGAACGCCTATACGCTCGTGGTGGCTGTGGCCCTGTCGGCACAGGCGACGGACGCGGGCGTAAACAAGGCGACGAAAGAGCTCTTCAAGGTCGCAGATACGCCTGAAAAAATGCTCGAACTGGGCGAAGAGGGGCTGACCGAGCACATCAAGACCATCGGGCTGTTCCGCCAGAAGGCCAAGAACGTCATCAAACTGTCGCGTATTCTGGTCGATGAGTACGGCGGCGAAGTGCCCAATTCCCGTGCCGCGCTTCAATCGCTGCCCGGTGTCGGGCGCAAGACCGCGAACGTGGTCCTGAACATGTGGTGGCGCTATCCGGCCCAGGCCGTCGATACCCACATTTTCCGTGTCGGCAATCGCACGGGTATCTGCCCCGGCAAGGACGTGGTCGCGGTCGAACGCGCGATCGAGGACAACATCCCGGCGGACTATCAGCTTCACGCCCATCACTGGCTCATCCTGCATGGGCGCTACACATGCAAGGCGCGCAAACCGCAATGCGCTGCCTGTCTCATCCGAGACCTCTGCCAATTCGAGGAGAAAAACCTGTGACCAAACGCTTCCAAGTTGTCGGAATCGGCAATGCCATCGTCGACGTGATCACCCAATGCGACGACAATTTCGTCGCCAACATGGGAATCGAGAAGGGCATCATGCAGCTGGTCGAAAAGGACCGGGGCGAAATGCTCTACGGCGCTATGGAGAACCGGTGGCAGGCGCCTGGTGGATCAGTGGCAAACACGCTCGCGGGTCTCGGAAACCTCGGACTGTCCACGGGCTTTATCGGTCGTGTCGCAGATGATGCGCTGGGCAAGTTCTACGCCCATGAAATGACCGAAGACGGCACGGTTTTCACCAACGCACCCGTCGCAGGCGCGGAGCTGCCGACATCGCGGTCGATGATCTTCGTGACGCCTGACGGCGAACGGTCGATGAATACCTATCTCGGCGTCTCGTCAGAAATCTCCGGCGACGATGTGCACGAGGAAACCGCGCGCGACACGGATGTGATGTTCCTCGAAGGGTATCTTTACGACAAGGACAAGGGCAAAGCCGCCTTCGACCGCGCCGCGAAGATCACACACGAGGCTGGCGGCAAAGTCGGCCTGTCGCTCTCGGACCCCTTCTGCGTGGAACGCCACCGCGCCGACTTCCGTCGTTTCGTGAAAGAGATGGATTTCGTGATCGGGAACGAACTCGAATGGGCCAGCCTCTACGAGACCGACCTTTCCGCAGCCCTCGAACAGGCCTCCAACGAATGCGGCCTGGTGGTTTGCACCCGTTCCGGCTCAGACGTCGTGCTCGTGCGCGGAGGGGAAGAGGCGACGGTCCCGGTCACGCGCATCGATCCGGTCGACACGACCGGCGCCGGCGATCAGTTCGCCGCCGGGTTCCTTTACGGCTACGCGACGGGGCGAGACCTGGAGACCTGCGGTCGGATGGGGATCATCGCGGCTGGCGAGGTCATTACCCACCTCGGGCCCCGCCCCGAAGCCGACCTGAAAGACCTGTTTCGCAAGAATGGCGTCGCGTTGTGATGCCTTGGGGCGTGCGTTCGCTTGAACCTCGCGGGACCCTTTTTTAAACTCCGGCATATGCGACAGGTTCTGGTCCTCATTCTCGCCTGCGGGCTCGTGTTCTTCTCGACGCTCGGGACCGCCTCGGCGGGCGCGCACAGCGCTCAGCCCCTCTCCTTGGGCCACGCCTGCGACCATTGCGACACCGAGATGCGCGCGACCGCGCAAATGGGCCACGGTTCTGCCTGCGCCTTCATGCCCGGCTGTCTCGTCACGGCAGAGCCGGTGGCCATCAAGGCCCCCGTGCCCACGCGCCCGATGCACCCGGTCAGCTACCAAGAGGCGCACAGCCGGCCCCGCTCGCATATGACATCGCTGAACCCGCCGCCGCCGCGATCCTGACGGTTCCCAAGCGGTCGGGTTCGCCCGACCATGGTTCAACCGTCATATCGAGAAATACATGAAACAGAAAATCCTCATGGGCGTCATTGCCCTAGGCGTTGCTGGCGGAGCCTACGTGCTGACCCGTCCCGACGCGCCTACACCTCCCCCCACAAACGAAGCAAGTGCAGACACGGATGGCGCACCATTGGTCTCAGTGACCCTGCCCGACACGCTGTCGTCCGAGGCCCAGATCGGCAA
Organism: Maritimibacter sp.; assembly: GCA_003520545.1. GTDB lineage: Bacteria > Pseudomonadota > Alphaproteobacteria > Rhodobacterales > Rhodobacteraceae > Maritimibacter. The sequence goes on from DOUP01000270.1 coordinate 2,182, forward strand.
GACCGCGTTCGATGCGGTTTGTGCCGACTGCCACGGCGACAATGCGGCCGGGCGCGATGGCTACGGCCCGCCTCTCATCCACAAGGTGTATGAACCGTCGCACCACGGCGACATGGCGTTTCAACTGGCCGTCCAGCGTGGTGTCCCCGCACACCATTGGAAATTTGGCAACATGCCCCCGCAGGACGGGCTGACCCAAGGCGACGTGAAAGCGATCACAACCTACGTCCGTGAAGTGCAACGCGCCAATGGCATTCAATGACCTCATGGCCCGCTCCGGCACGTTCGGAGTGGGCACGAGAAAGAAAGGAACTGGAATGAGAGAACACTCACGATGGCGTTAGCCGCCCTTGTCGCGGCGGTTACCGCCAGCGCACACACCGGCGTCCAGAACGATGACGTTCTCGAACGCATGGAAGGTATGTCCGCCATCGCGAAAGAAATGAAGACCATCGGCGAGATGGCAAAGAACGAGGCGCCATTCGACTCGGACGCGGTCGAATCGGCACTCTCCACCATTGGTGCGGAGGCCGAGCGTATCCCGTACCTTTTCACGCCACGTGCCATGGATCCAAAGTCCGAGGCAACGCCGGCAATCTGGGAAGACTTCGACGACTTCACAACGAAGGCAGACACCCTCGGAGCGGTGGCCGAGGCACTGTCCGGGCACGTGTCAACGGCGTCGGACCTCGTCCCTCTCATGCGCGAGATCGGGCAGACCTGTCGGGCCTGCCACTCACAATATCGCGTGTCGAACTAAGCGTTACTCCCCGTAAGGCACCCAGACGGTCTTGACCTCGGTCGCATGGGCGAGAAACTCCCGCCCTTCTCCCTCTGGTCCCATCCAGTCTCGTGACTTGGCGTTGTTCACCCATGTCCGCTTCAGGTTCCCGGCGCTTTCGTATTCGACGAGCGCCGAGATGTCCGCGCCCGATTGCGCCCAGACGGCGTCCAGGTTGAGGTGGCCAGCAAGCGTCGGGGCAAGCTCGGTGTGCGATCCGGTCAGGATGTTTATCACCCCACCCGGCACGTCCGAGGTCTCAAGCACTTGGTAGAAGTCGGTCGCGGCAAGCGGGAACGGCTCGGAGGCCACGGCCACCACGCGGTTGCCCATGGCGATGGCCGGGGCGACGAGTGAGATCAGCCCGAGGAGCGGGTATTCATCCGGGCAGAACGCCCCGATCACGCCCACCGGTTCATTCATCGCAAGAGCGACCCCGCGCATCGGCACAGGTTTCGCGGCGCCATCGTATTTGTCGGCCCATGCGGCATAGGTGAAGAGCCGGTCCACGGAACGCTCGACCTCTTTCGTGCCGGATTTTCCGCCGGTCAGATCGTCGATCCGCTGCGCGAACTCGCCCGCGCGCGCCGACAGGTTTTCGCCCAGATAGTAAAGGATCTGCGCCCGAAGGTGGCCGGTGGTGCTCGACCACGCCGCTGCCCCTGCCGCGGCTTCCACCGCGTTGCGCACGTCTTTTCGGTTGGCAAGGCTCGTGTGCCCCAGAAGCTTGCCAGACCTGGACCAGACCGGCGCGGAATACCCGCCATCGGGACGGGCCTGTTTGCCGCCGACATAAAGTTTCGCCGTCCGATCGAGCGCATCGACCTTGGCGTCTTTTGGCGCCGGATAGGCGGCAATCGGTTTCAGCGTCGAGAGCTTGGTTCTCGGCTTGGTGTAGGCCAGAAGCCCTTCCCATCCGCCTTCGCGACCAAAGCCGCTTTCGCGCACGCCGCCGAACCCTGCCGCCGCGTCGAACATATTGGTGCCATTCACCCAGACCACACCGGAAACCAGTTTCGGTGCAACATCCAGCGCGAGGTTGACGTTCTCGGTCCAGAGCGTCGCGGCCAAGCCGTAGCGCGTGTTATTGGCAAGCTCGACGGCCTCGGAGGGCGTGCGGAACGTCGTGGAGACGAGCACCGGACCGAAGATTTCCTCCTGCATCAACCGCGCGGCGGGCGCCATGCCGGTGATGAGCGTGGGCGGGTAGAAACAGCCTTGGTCCGGCAGGGTCGCGGGCGCTTGATAGACCTCGCCATCCTCCGCACCGCTTTCGACCATCGAAGACACTGTTTCCAGCTGAACCGGATCGACCAGCGCGCCCACGTCGATGCTCTTGTCCATCGGGTCGCCCACGCGGAGCTTGGCCATCCGGGACTTGAGCTTCGCATAGAACCGCTCGGCAACGGGTTCATGCACCAAAAGGCGCGAGCCCGCGCAGCAGACCTGGCCCTGGTTGAACCAGATCGCGTCCACCAGCCCTTCGACCGCGCTGTCGAGATCGGCGTCATCGAACACGATGTAGGGCGACTTGCCGCCCAGTTCGAGCGTCAGGGTCTTGCCGGTGCCCGCCGTCGTTTGACGAATGATGCGCCCAACCTCGGTCGAGCCGGTGAAAGCGATCTTGTCGATGTCTTCGTGGGCGGTGATCGCCGCACCCGTCTGCCCGTCGCCGGTGATGATGTTCACAACACCCGCGGGCACGCCCGCTTCCTCGCAGATTTGCGCAAACAGAAGCGCGGTGAGCGACGTGTATTCGGCGGGCTTCAAAACCACCGTGTTGCCCATGGCGATCGCGGGCGCGACTTTCCACGCGAGCATCAGGAGCGGGAAGTTCCAAGGGATGATCTGCCCCGCGACGCCCAACGCCTCGCGGTCCGAAAGCTCCGCGTCCTGTAGCTGCGCCATCCCCGCATGATAGTAGAAATGCCGCGCGACAAGAGGGATGTCGATGTCTCGGCTTTCGCGGATCGGTTTGCCGTTGTCCAGCGTCTCCAACACCGCAAAGAGCCGCGCGTGTTTCTGAACCAGCCGCGCGATGGCATAGAGCACGCGGGCGCGGGCGTGGCCGGATTGCTTTGCCCAGCCGCTCTGCGCCTTGCGCGCGGCACGAACGGCGGCGTCGACGTCGTCTCCGCCCGCTTGCGTGATCTGCGCCAAATCCTGGCCCGTCGCCGGGTTCCTGGTCGCAAAGGTTTCATTCGGTTTGGTCCATGTCCCACCGATGAAGAGTCCAAAGGCGCGGTCATGATCGTCCAGCCAAGCCTCGACTTCCTTCGCGCTTTCCGGGGCGGTGCCGTAATCCATGGTGTCGAATATCTCTTTAATGGTCATGCCTTAGCCCATCCCATGGCGGTAGCCCGCCGAATAATGCCCGGTGACGTGATGCTCGAGCTGACGCTCGATGTCGCCCAGAAGCGAGGACGCCCCGAAGCGGAACAGATGCGGGCTGAGCCAGTTGTCGCCAAGCTCTTCCTTGATCAGCGCCAGATAGGTCAGCGCATCCTTGGCCTTGGAAATCCCGCCCGCCGGTTTGTAGCCGACGCGGTAGCCCGTGCGCTCGAAAAAATCGCGGATCGCGCGGATCATGGTGAGCGTCACGGGCAGGGTCGCGTTGACGCTTTCCTTGCCCGTCGACGTCTTGATGAAATCGGCCCCGGCCATCATGCATACGAGCGAGGCGCGCGCCACGTTTCGCAACGTGCCGAGCTCTCCGGTCGCCAAGATCGCCTTTACATGGGCCTCGCCGCAGGCCGCGCGAAACTCGCGCATCTCGTCATAAAGCGCCTGCCAATTGCCGGTCAGCACGTGTCGGCGCGAAATGACGATGTCGATCTCTCGCGCCCCTGCTTTCACGCTTTCGCCGATTTCCGCGACCCGTAGGTGGTATGGGGACAACCCTGCCGGAAAGCCGGTTGACACGGCAGCCACCGGAATGCCGGTCCCTTTCAGCGCATCGACGGCGGCGGGGATCATGTCGTGATAGACACAAACCGCGCCGGTCGTGATGTCTTCGACGCCAAGCGCGGCCAACAGATCGCCGCGCACGGGATGCTTGGCCTTCGCGCAAAGACGGCGCACACGGTTCTCGGTGTCGTCACCCGCAAGTGTCGTCAGGTCGATCATCGTGATCGCCTTAAGCAACCAGGCCGCTTGATAGTCCTTTTTTACCGACCGTCGGGCGGCGATGGTTCCGGCCCGGCGTTCAATGGCCGAGGTATTGGCCTGGACTGCACGCACCCAATCCATATCGAGCGGCAGCCCCGGATTGCGGGGTTCGACCACCTCGGGGAGGTGCGTCGGTGTCATCGTTTTTTCGGCTTGCATCAGCGACTCCGGATCGTTGCCCAAACCCTTACATGCGTCAGGCGGCAGCGCAATATTTTCCGTTTGGTCAAAAATCCAGCGCGCCTGACCTTCGCACGCGGCACGAACACCTTAATGCGCCTCGGCCCAGTTCGCTCCCTGCCCTGCATCGACCACGAGCGGCACGTCGAGTTTGACGGCGGGGTCCGACGCCCCTTCCATCACGTCGCGGATCACCGGGATCACCTCGTCAACCGCGCCCTCGTCCACCTCGAAGATAAGTTCGTCGTGGACCTGAAGGAGCATTTTCACGGGCAAAGATGCGATGGCCTCGGGCATCCGGATCATCGCACGGCGTATGACATCCGCGGCCGTGCCCTGGATCGGCGCATTGATCGCGGCGCGTTTGGCAAAGCCCGCATGAGGACCCTTGGCGTTGATCTCCGGCGTGTTGATGACCCGGCCGAACAGCGTCTGGACGAATGTCTTGTCCTTCGCGAAGGCGACAGTCTCGTCCATGTATTCCTTGATGCCCGGATACTTTTCGAAATAGCGGTCGATGAAGCCCTGCGCCTCTTTCCGGTCGATCCGCAGGTTCCGGGCAAGCCCGAAGCCGGAAATGCCGTAGATCACACCGAAGTTGATCGCCTTGGCCTGTCGGCGCACATCCGGGGTCATCTCGTCCAGCGGCACGTCGAACATTTCGGACGCGGTTGCCGCGTGAATGTCTTCGCCATTGCGGAAGGCCTGCTTCATACTGTCGATCCCCGCGACATGAGCGAGGATGCGAAGTTCGATCTGGGAGTAGTCGAGCGAAAGGAGCACCTTGCCCTCGGGCGCGACAAAGGCCTCCCGGATGCGGCGCCCTTCGTCGGTCCGAACCGGGATGTTTTGCAGGTTTGGGTCGGTGGAGGCCAGGCGCCCCGTCGCTGCCCCGGTTTGAAGGTAGGACGTGTGAACCCGCCCCATGTCCGGGTTGATGTGGGTCTGAAGCGCATCGGTGTAGGTGGACTTGAGCTTCGACAGTTGACGCCAGTCGAGCACGCGCGCGGGCAGATCATGCTGGGCAGCAAGGTCTTCGAGCACGTCTGCGGGCGTCGAATATTTGCCGGTCTTTCCCTTCTTGCCGCCTTCGAACCCCATCTTCTCGAACAGGATTTCACCCAGCTGCGCCGGGGAGCCCACGTTGAAGTTCTCACCCGCAAGCTCGTGAATTTCGGCTTCCAGCCCCGCCATCTTCTGCGCAAAGGCATTGGACATGCGGCTAAGGACTTCGCGGTCCACCTGAACGCCGTTCATTTCCATCTGGGCGAGCACCGGAACCAGCGGGCGTTCGAGCGTTTCGTAGACGGTCGTCACCTTGTGGCGGTGAAGCTGCGGTTTGAAGACTTGCCACAGGCGGAGCGTCACGTCCGCGTCTTCGGCGGCGTATTTCACGGCGTCCTCGACCTTCACCCGGTCGAAGGTGATGGCGCTCTTGCCGGTGCCCAGAAGCTCTTTAATCGAGATTGGCTGGTGGCTCAGATACCGCTCGGACAGCGCGTCCATGCCGTGATTGTGCAGGCCGGAAAACATCGCGTAGGACATCAACATGGTGTCGTCGATGGGCGCGACGGTGACCTTGTAGCGCTCGAAAATCTTGCAGTCGTACTTGGCGTTCTGGAACACCTTCAGGATCGCCGGGTCTTCCAGCACGGGTTTCAAGGCCGCGAGCGCTTCGTCCAACCCCATTTGCCCGTCGGCCAGGTCTTCGGAGCCGAACAGATCATCAGAAGCACCGGCCTTGTGGCCCAAGGGGATGTAACAGGCCTCGCCCGGCACCACGCAGAGCGATATACCCACGAGATCGGCCTGCATTTCGTCCAGCGACGTGGTTTCGGTATCGACCGCGACAGTGCCCCGCTCGCGGATCAGCGCGATCCATCGCTCCAAGGCCGCGGCGTCCTTGACCCATTCGTATTTCTCCGGGTCAATGGGCGGAGCTTCCGGCGCGTCGCCGCCATCGTCGGCTGGCTCAGGCTCGGGAATGACAACCGGTTCCACGCCCAGCTTGTCCGCGATCCGTTTGGTCAGGGTCCGGAACTCCATCTTGGCCAGGAACGGCATCAGCTTGTCCGGGTCGGGATCGCGCACCTCCAGATCGTCGAGCGTGAAGTCGAGCGTCATGTTCTCGTCGAGCTGCACCAGTTTCTTGGAAAGCTCGATCTGCTTGCGCTTTTCGATCAGCGTTTCGCGGCGCTTGGGCTGTTTGATCTCTTCGGCCCGGTCCAGAAGCTCTTCGAGTGAGCCGAATTCGTTGATGAGCAAAGCCGCGGTCTTGACCCCGATACCCGGCGCGCCCGGCACGTTGTCCACGCTGTCACCGGCGAGCGCCTGAACGTCCACGACGCCTTCGGGAAAGACCCCGAATTTCTCGAACACACCCTCGCGGTCGATACGCTTGTTCTTCATCGGATCCAGCATTTCGACCCCGTCACCCACAAGCTGCATCAGGTCCTTGTCAGACGACAGGATCGTCACGCGGCCCCCGGCCTCACGCGCCTGGCGTGCCAAGGTAGCCATGATGTCGTCAGCCTCGAAGCCTTCCTTTTCCTTGCAGGCGATGTTGAACGCCTCGGTCGCCTCCCGCGTCAGCGGGATCTGCGGGCGCAGGTCTTCGGGCATCTCGTCGCGGTTCGCCTTGTACTGGTCGTACATGTCGTTGCGAAACGTGTGGCTGCCCTTGTCGAAAATCACGGCCACATGGGTTGGTGCATCTGGCCCCGCGTTGTCCTCCACATAGCGTTGAAGCATGTTGCAGAACCCCGAGACGGCCCCGATGGGCAGACCATCGGATTTGCGCGTCAGCGGTGGCAACGCGTGGTATGCACGGAAAATATAGGCCGAGCCATCAATGAGGTGCAGATGGCACCCTTTGCCGAATGTCATCACACCCCCCTGACGTCAGGTTCGGATCAGCTGTCCGAGAAGTCCTTGTAGACGTATTTCGCGTCGCAATAGCCACATTCCACGTAGCCTTTGTCGTCAGGGATGGTCAGCCATACGCGGGGATGTCCGCCTGCCGTGCCGCCGCCGTCGCAAGCGACCTTCTTCTTGTCCACAACCTTGGTTTCAGGTGCCTGAGTCGTCATATGTCGCGCCTTTGTTTCGTGTTTGGTTCAATGTAACAGCCCCATTGGGCGCGACAAGCCTCAGCGCTGAAGCATCCGGCCCAAAACGCGGCCCGACAAGATATGGGTGTGCAGATGCGGCACCTCCTGGATCCCGGCTTCGCCCGAATTGGCGATCAAGCGGTATCCCTGACCGCCTTCGCCCGGACTGATGCCCAGTTTGGCGATCACGGCCTGGATCGTGCGGGTGTAATCGGTGATTTCCGCATCCGTCGCCTCGGCTGCAAAATGGTCCCAAGTGACGTAAGGTCCGCGCGGGATGACCAGCACATGGACGGGGGCCTGCGGCTGGATGTCGTTGAAGGCCAAGCTGTGCTCGGTTTCCATCACCGTATCGTTCGGAATCTCACCGCGCAGGATCTTGGCGAAAATGTTCTGGTCGTCATAGGCGAAAGGCATGTGGTCCTCGTGGCTCGCGTCAATCGTCGAAGAAGCCGTCGGTCTGGGCAATCTCCATGGCCCTTTCTTCGGGGATCGTCAGGAACTTGGCAAGCACTTCGGCGTTTTCGTCCGCCGGGGCCCCTTCACGCAGCACGCCCATCTCCTCGAACCCTTCGTCGCGGATACGGTCGCTTTCATAATAGAAATCCTGCCGGATCGTCGGCAGAAGCCGTTCTGTCGCCTCCGGCGGCGTCCGCTCACCCGCCAACCCGACACGCAGCGCATGACCCAGAATCCAGTCGTCCGTGAAATCGGTTTCGATTTCAAGAAGCCGGGTCTTGGACCGGTCCGCGTAGAAGTCCTTCATTAATTCGATGTCGGACGGGTCGAGCCCGATGGCGAGGCGGTCCGTCTGATAGTATTCGAAGAGCATCCGCATAAGCGCACGGCGGTGGCGCGTGCGCTTCTCGATGGTGCCCTGGATGCCACCGAGATCGGGGAGCGGCGTACCCTCTTCATCGAAGAGGTAGTCAATCGCCGGGATATTCGTCGTCTCCCGTATCCGCTGCAACAGCCGCTTGCCCACGTGCCATTTCTTGGCAACAACGATGAGCAATTCGCGATCCCGACCCAGAGTTGTCTCCGACTCCCAGAACCGTTCCGCGAACCGTTGCCCGATCCGCCCGCGCCCGGTCAGGAACTGGAACAGGTTGCGCCCTTCGTTCGAGATTTTGAAATCGGTGGTGTCAGAGGCATAAAGCGCACCCAGACGCCGTTTGAGCTCATGCGCGTCCGGGCTGATTTTCCGCGCGAACAGGTAGTCCTGCGACAGGAGCATATCGTAGTGATCGTTGTAGAAAGTCACCGGCATCCCGTAGTCGGTGAACATCAGGAAGGTCAGCGTGCGCGTCTCGATCTCTTCATCCGGCACAAGATGGCGCACGAGGGTCTGGAAAAACGTCTCGTCGGGAATCCATGTGGTCGAGAAGAACCGCATCACATCACGCCGCTTCCGGGTGAATTCCAGGATCCATTCGATGGTGCGTCGCCGCAGGCACCACCACTGCGACCCGATCTGAACCTGGATGTCTTTTGGGATACCGCGCTTCAATCCGAGCTTTTTCTGAAGGTTCATGGCGGCATAGAAACGCCGCTTCTGCGTGCGTTCGTTGAAGTAATGCCGCCAGATCAAACGATCTTCCTTGATCCCGGTCTTGATCCAGTCGCTCTCGAAGAAATCGAAGCTCTCGATGTAGTCGACATCGTCCATGTCGAGAAAATCATGGGCGTATTCCGCCGACTTAATCGCCATGCAATCACCCGAGACCATGTAGAAATGCGTCGCCCGCGGAAACGCTTCGACAGCCGCCTCGACCGCGGACAGCGTCCCCTCTACAAGCGACCACTCGCCCCAGCCACATTTCACGCGCTGCTTTGCGAAGGTGACGCTGGCATTGTCCGACAGGGCCGCCTGGATCATTTCGAAATCCGAACGCGACGACCGCGCATCGAAGTGGATCGAGATGTAATCCCCCGCCGCCGTCAGCCGCGTCGCCTGATCAATGATCGCTTTCGGGTCTTTATGGCAGAGAAGAATGAAGGCGATCTTTGCCATTTCGGCTCCAATTTCGGGGCTTGGCGAGCTTTGTTGACATAAATAGCGTAACAAAGCATTGAAGTTACACCCTTAGTTTGCTTTTTTTATTCAAAACAATCCGGTCCGCACGAGGGGACCAAAAAGGAGGCATCGGCGGAACGATGGGCTTTCCAGGCACTTGGATGACTGAGACCGAAAGCATGGTGTATCGGGTCGTGCCGAAATGCGCCTGCTCGACCATCGGTCAGATCATGTATTACTCCGATCACGGCACGTTTTTCGACGGCGACATTCACGATGCCAAGGACGGCATCATAAAATGGGCACAGGAAGACAGCCAGAAGAAGATCGAACGCAATGTGAAGACGCACAAGAGCTACTCCTTCACCTGCGTGCGCAACCCCTATACGCGAATCCTCAGCTCATTCTTCGACAAGATCTGCGGCATCCAGCGCAACGGAAACCGCTATCGCGGCAACCTCGTCCCGCTCCTGATCCAGAAATACGGGATCGAAGTGGGCGATCCGGAAAACGGGTTCGAGTTCGACCAGATCCAATCGTTCCGCCGCTTCCTTCTGTTCGCGCGCGACACCATCCGGTTCAAACGCCCTATGGACCCCGACATCCATTGGTCCGCCATGTCGGGCCATATCTCGACGTTCATCAAGAACGGCGGCAGCTATGACCACATCTTCTGGACGGAAAACTTCAACCCCGGCATGAAGAAGGTGCTGGACAACGTGAAGACGCCCAAGAAGGTCGATCTGAAAAAGGTGCCGCGGTTCAACGAAAGCGCGGGCCATGGGCCGGAGCGGGCGCATCCGGTCGAAGACTACTTCGACGATCTTTCCAAGCACCTGATGTGGGAGATTTATCATCGCGATTTCCAGCTCTTCAAATACGACTTCGACAATCCGGCGAACAAAATGCCGATCGGGGACATCGACCTCGACGAAGTGCACAAGAAGCTGGGGAACTAGGAGAAGCTGACCGAACCCGAAGCAACGACAGTCACATCGTTTAACGCGGCCATCTCCGCATTCACCCGGTCGATGACCTCCTGCGGATCGCGGCTGTCCATCCGTTGCGGTGCGTGTCCGTCTTCAACCAGCGCCACCGGGAATCCGTAGCCTGGCGCTTGGCGGACAGTGCGTGCGATGCAACGCTGGGAGCGAAGGCCACAGACAACGAGCCGCTCCACCTCGCGCCCGCCCAGCGCCCCGGCCAGTTCCGAGTTCCGAAAGGCATCGCAGGTGTCAGGTTTCAAAACCGCCTCGCCCGGTTTTGGCCGAAACACGGGATGGATCTGCGGATCGGGCGAGACGCTTTGATCCGCCACCCAGACCACGGGCACCCCCTCTGCGCGTGCTCTTTGCACCAGCCCGACAACGACCGGCATCAACCGGTCCGGGTCGGGTGTCTCATTCTCCAGCAAACTCACCTGCATGGCGACGACAAGAAGGGCTGCGGTCATGATCGGTCTCCGGCATTCCCCACAACCCTAACATCGCGCAGGCAGAGGGCCAGACCGTTCACTTCACCGATCCAAAAATACCTCGGGGATCGCTGAAAATTGCCTGCAATTTCAGCGCAAGGGGCAGCGCCCCTTGTCCGCGCGCTGCGCCCGCAGGCGCTGCGCGCAAGACCTGCGTGCGCGATCACGCGCACTCATTTTGGAAACCCTACTGACCCAGGCACCAGCGCATGACGGCTTTTTGCGCGTGAAGCCGGTTTTCGGCCTCGTCGAAAACCACGGATTGCGGCCCATCCATGACCTTGTCGGTCACTTCTTCTCCGCGGTGCGCAGGCAGGCAATGCATGAAGAGCGCGTCCTTGCCCGCCGCTTCCATAAGCTCGTCATTCACTTGGTAAGGGCGGAGCATGTTGTGACGGCGCTCGCGGGTCGACAGCGCGTCATGCATCGACACCCATGTATCCGTCACCACGAGATCGGCGCCATCAACCGCTTTGACCGGGTCGCGCTCGATCTCGATCTTCGACCCTTTGCCGCGCGCTTCCTCGACGAACTCGGCTTCAGGATCGAGCCGTTCGGGGCCGGTGAAGGTCAGATCGAAACCCAACTGTCCGGCAGCCTGGATGAAGCTCGCACAGACGTTGTTGCCGTCGCCCAGCCACACGATCTTCTTGCCACTGATCGCGCCGCGGTGCTCCTCGAATGTCAGGATATCGGCCATGATCTGGCAGGGATGCGAGCGGTTCGTCAGGCCGTTGATGACCGGTACACTGGCGAAGTCCGCAAGCTCTTGCAGCGCGCTTTCCTCGAAGGTGCGGATCATGATGAGGTCGACGTAGCGGCTCAGCACCCGCGCAGTATCTGGGATCGACTCTCCGTGGCCCAGCTGCATCTCGGAGCCGGACAAAACCAGCGTTTCGCCCCCCATCTGCCGCACCCCCACGTCAAAGGACACGCGCGTCCGGGTCGAGGGTTTCTCGAAGATCAGCGCGACGACGTGATCGGCCAGGGCCGCCTCCGCGTCCGGCGTGCCTTTGGGCTTACCGGCCCGCGCTTTCTTTATCCGATGGGCTTCATCCAGCATCGACCGGAGGTCGGCGGGATCGGTGGTGTTGATGTCGAGGAAATGTTTCATGCTGTCACCTTCACGGCACCGGCAGCTTCGTCCAGCCGCGTGATGCCCTCGTCAATATCATCGTCTTTGATGTTCAGCGCGGGCAAAAGCCGCACCACGTTGTCCGCCGCCGGAACCGTGATAACCCCGGCCGAATAACCCGCGGCAACCACGTCGGCTGCGCTCACTTTGTCCGTGCATTTCACGCCCAGCATCATCCCGCTGCCGCGCACCGTCTCGAAGACATCCGGGTGGCTCGCGACCAAGCCTTCGAGCTTTTGGCGCAACCGGCCCGCTTTGACGTTCACTGCATCGAGAAACGCCGGGTCAGCGACGATATCCATCACCTTGGAACCGACCGCCATGGCGAGCGGGTTGCCACCGTAGGTCGAACCATGCGTGCCGAGCGTCATGCCGGACGCGGCCGCCTCGGTCGCAAGCACGGCGCCCAGGGGAAAGCCCCCCCCGATGCCCTTGGCGCTCATCAGGATGTCGGGCGACACCCCGGCCCACTCATGTGCCCAGAGTTTTCCGGTCCGGCCCATGCCGCATTGGACTTCATCGAAGATCAACAGGATACCGTGCTCGTCGCACAGGTCGCGCAGGCCTTTGAGGCATTGATCGGGAACGGTGCGGATGCCGCCTTCGCCCTGCACGGGCTCGATCAGGATCGCCGCCGTCTTGTCCGACACCGCCGCCGTCAGGGCATCGTGATCGCCGAAGGGCAGATGCACGAAGCCGGGCATGAGCGGGCCGAAACCTTTGACCATTTTCTCCGCCCCGGACGCCGCGATAGCGCCGGTGGAGCGACCATGGAAACAGCCAGAAAAGGTAATGATTTCAATCCGATCCTCATCACCGCGATCATAGTGATACTTGCGCGCCATCTTGATAGCCAGTTCGGCGCTTTCGGTGCCCGAGTTGGTGAAGAAAACGGTATCGGCAAAAGACGTATTGACCAACTTGTCCGCGAGCTTCTGTTGTCCCGGAATCTCGTAAAGATTGGAAACATGCCAGAGCTTGTTGGCCTGCGCCGTGAGCGCACCGATGAGATCCGGATTGGCGTGGCCCAGCGCGTTCACCGCGATGCCTGCGCCAAGGTCGAGATATCGGCCGCCGTCGTCCGTCAGGAGCCAACTGCCTTCTCCGCGCGAGAAGTTCAGTTTGGCGCGTGCATAGGTCGGAAGAACGGACGGGATCATAGCGTCATCCTTTGAAAAAGAAGCCTTTGGGTGCCGCATGGGCAGGCCGGTGTCAACGATTTTGCAGAGGTTTATGGGCGAACGGAAGGGAAGCGCGTCACAGGGAGATGTGGCGACGTCGGGCTTCGTTATGTCGGGTCCGTTTGCTCATGCGGAGTGATTAGGTGGAAACTGCGCGTCTGTCCACAGGATTTCGGGTGCGCACAACCTATGCACCGACCATGCACCGCTCATACACACACCATATGACAAATTCACATCACCGGCTGGCCTCTTCGGCCTTCACGCTGATCGTTGACGCCTTGATGGCCGGGGCGAAGCTTGCCTTGCGGGAAGGGCGGTTGAAAAAAGCCGGCGGGTAAGCCATATACCGGCCTTCCGCTTGTATCCGCCCCGCGAGGGCGACTAGTATGCGCGGGAACGATTGGGGCCGAGGCCTGAAGAGGAAATAGAATGTCCTGGACTGACGAGCGCGTCGAAATCCTGAAAAAAATGTGGGGCGAGGGCCAGTCGGCCAGCCAGATTGCCAAGGAACTGGGCGGCGTGACCCGCAATGCGGTGATCGGCAAGGTGCATCGTCTGGGCCTGTCCAACCGCGCGGGCGGCGGCACCACTTCGACCGCGAAGGCGCCGGCCAAGGAAAAGGCCGCGCCCAAAGCAGCGCCAAAGAAAGCCGCGCCTAAGAAGGCCGGCAAACCGGCCACCTCCGAGCCGGAACCGGCTGCCGAGGAAGCGCCCGCGAAACCGGCGGCACCGACGCGCAAAGCGATCATTCCCGCCGGTCAGCCGCTTCCGCCGCAGCCCAGCGCGAACGAGATCAGCCCCGAGGCGCTTGCCAAGGTGAGCGAGATCGAGAAGTCGGCCAAGAAGCTGAGCCTTCTGGAACTGACCGAGCGGACCTGCAAATGGCCGGTCGGCGATCCGGCGACCGAGGATTTCTGGTTCTGCGGGCTCCCGGTTCAGGCCGGAAAACCCTATTGCGAAGCGCATGTCGGGGTGGCGTTCCAGCCCATGTCTTCGCGCCGCGACCGCAAGCGGTGACCGACTCCAAGCTGATGATCATCATGGCAACCGGGCGTCCTACGGCATCCGGTTGAATTGATACTGGCCGCCGCACCGATCCTTGGCGCGTGCGCCCGATGGAACCTCGCTGTCCAAGGGCCAATTGCGCGAATGTCGTGTAACGTTTCCGCTCGGTCTCGGGCTGATCACGGTTGCATGGGCTGCGTGAGACGCTAGGCTCTTCCTAATCAACACGGAGCCTGACCATGCGTGCCCTGATCCTTGCCCTGCCCCTCGCCGCTCTCGCAGGTTGTGAAGCGCGGTCCACCATCGACCGGACCGGCGAAACCGTGACCTACGCGGGCAAGTCTTATGACGTCTATGAGGAAAAAGGCACGGTCACGATGGACGTGGATGGAAAAGTCTATCCGACCTATCACAAGATGATCTGGCTCGGGAGCCGGTATGTCTGGTGCGAAGGCTCCTGCCAGAGCACGGTCGAGGCCTGGCTCGGTCCGTAGGCGGGATCCCTCCAACGCTCTTTTCCGATCCTGAAAAGGCGCGTATAGGGCGGGCATGTCGCACAACCCGATCAACCCGCCCGATCTGCGCCCCGACCTCGCCCGCGCGCGTGTGTCCGAGGACGCCCGCCCCGGTCAGCCGAAAATCGGCATGGTCAGCCTCGGCTGTCCGAAAGCGCTGGTGGACAGCGAACGGATCCTGACGCGGCTGCGGGCCGAGGGCTATGCGATCAGCCCGGATTACGCGGGCGCGGACGCCGTTATCGTGAACACCTGCGGGTTTCTGGACAGCGCCAAGGCGGAAAGCCTGGAGGCGATCGGCGAGGCGCTCCAAGAGAACGGCAAGGTTATCGTGACCGGCTGCCTAGGGGCGGAGCCGGAGTATATCACCGGCGCGCACCCGAGCGTTTTGGCCGTCACCGGGCCGCATCAGTACGAACAGGTTCTGGACGCTGTGCACGGCGCGGTGCCGCCGTCGCCGGACCCCTTCGTGGACCTGCTGCCTGCGACGGGGGTGAGCCTCACACCGCGCCACTACAGCTACCTCAAGATTTCCGAAGGCTGCAATCACGCCTGCAAGTTCTGTATCATCCCGGACATGCGCGGCAAACTGGCCAGCCGTCCGGCCCATGCCGTTGTGCGCGAAGCCGAGAAGTTGGTGGAAGCGGGCGTGCAGGAGTTGCTTGTTATTTCGCAGGATACCTCGGCCTATGGGTTGGACATCCGTTACGCACAAGAGCGCGGGCACCGGGCGCATATCACCGATCTTGCGCGCGACCTTGGATCGCTCGGGGCCTGGGTCCGGCTGCACTACGTATACCCCTACCCCCACGTGCGCGAGCTGATCCCGCTGATGGCGGACGGCCTGATCCTGCCCTACCTCGACATTCCGTTTCAGCACGCCCATCCCGATACGCTCAAACGCATGGCGCGGCCCGCGGCGGGCGCGAAAACGCTGGACGAGATCGCGGCATGGCGAGAAGTCTGCCCGGATATCGCGCTGCGCTCCACGTTCATCGTGGGCTATCCCGGCGAGACCGAGGCGGAGTTCGAAACGCTGCTCGATTGGCTGGACGAGGCCCAGTTGGACCGCGTCGGGTGCTTCCAGTACGAAAACGTGGAGGGAGCGCGGTCGAACGCCCTGGCCGACCATGTTGCGCCCGAGCTGAAGGAAGAGCGGTGGCATCGGTTCATGGAAAAGGCCCAGGCGATTTCCGAGGCGAAACTTGCGGCCAAGGTGGGCAAGACCATCGACGTGATCGTGGACGAGGTCGACGCGGAGGCGGCGACCTGCCGGACCAAAGCCGATGCGCCGGAGATCGACGGTTGTCTTTTCATCGACGAAGGGTTCGAGGTTTTGACCCCCGGCCAGATCGTGACGGTCGAGGTGGACGAAGCCGGCGAATACGACCTTTGGGGCAGACTCGTCTGAACGCCCGCCCGGCGGTGCCAGTCCGCCAGCGACCCACCCACCTGCGCAATGGCCGGGAACCAAACTGTTTCCGAACGGACCAGCCGACGGGTCACAGTCTGGCCACATTCCATGGCCAGGCTCCCTCGCATGGTTGTTAAACTCATAGATTACCGGATCACATATACTCCCGTGCCGCGTGCGGCCTCCACCCGGATCAAGCTGGCTCTGGTGCGGTCGATGCGGGATTTGCCGCAGAAGGTCGCGCAGGATATCAGCCGGGACGCCTCGAACGTGCATCGGCTCTACCAGGCGAAGCGGTTCCGTGCGGACCAGCTTCCATCACAGCCCGGATGGTTCAACTTCACCGTGGTGCGTGACCCGGTGGCGCGGCTGCTGTCGGTCTATGACGGGCCGCTCCTGGAAACCGAGTTGGCGAAGTCGACCCTTCGCCGTCGTGGGTGGGCACCGCTGCCCAGTCGCCCGGACCCGGACTACTTTTTCGAGAATCTTGCGCGATACCGCGATGCCTCGCGCCTGTTGCGGGCCGAGACGACGCCGCAAGCGTTCTTCACCGGGTACGACTTGTCACGCTTCGACCAGGTGTATCGGGCGGAATCGCTCGACGACCTGTCGCGCGATCTGTCGGTGAAAACTGCGCAGATCATCCGGTTCCCGGTGAGCGAGGCGGCGCAAGACCGGCTCAAGCTGCATCAACTGGGTCCGCGGGCCCAGTCAGCGGTTCTGGCCGAAGTCGCCCCTGACATGGCGCTTTACGATCAGGTCATTGCACGACGGGTCGCCTGACGGCTGATTGTTTCCAAAACTGTGCCCAATTTCTGCCATAGGCGGTTATTAAACCTCCCCCTATGGTTACAGCAGTCCCAGAATATGAACTCGCCTATGTCGCAGTGCCGAAAGCGGCCTGCACGGCCGTGAAATCCATGATGCTCCAGCTACTGGACGCCGCATCCGATGCAGTCGATGCCGCCAACGTCCACCGGCATCTGCCGACCCGTCGGTTTCGCCGCCGCCGGTTTGCCGATTTCGCCGGGTTCTATCGGTTCACCGTTGTGCGCGACCCGGTCGAACGGCTCCTGTCAGTCTACGAGGTGCGCATGGCGAGCGAAGAGGGTTTGGTGCCAAACGAGGTCAAGACCAACCTCCCCCGCAACCCGGATCCGGATTTCTTCTTCCAGAACCTCGGGCTTTACATGCAGGCGGTTCCGGGGATCAAACGTGACGCTCTGCAAGAGCAGCTTTTCACCGGCGACAATCTCCGCAAATACGATGCGGTCTACACCACCGACGAAGTGGGCAAGCTGTGTCAGGATTTGAGTTACATGACGGGCAAACGGATCAACGCGCCCGACGATGAGCCCTCGTCCTTGTCGCTTGGCTGGAACGACCTGGCCCCCGAAACGCAGGCTGCACTGCGTGCGCATACTGAACCGGATTACCAGATGCTGGGCGACCTTTTCACGCCGCCTTGGGCGGACGAGGCTCTGCTCAGCGCGGGGTGAGTTTTTCCAGCCCTGCGCCATCTGCCCAAGTGCCGTGCAATTCGCCGTCCGGCATGATCACGTAGACCACCGGGTCACGTTGGCCCCAGTCCACCGTGACGACATCACCGTTGACCGGCCCTTTGCCGGAGTAGTTCTGGCTTCCCACCCGCCAATCCACCGAAACCATTCCGTTCGCCTCGACGATCTGGACCGTGCCGGAATACCCGGACCCGTCCGGATTGCGCCCCTGGGCATCATAGCTGCCGGAGATGTCGGCGAAGGCGGGCGTAGTGGCGATCAGGGTGGCGAAGGCGAGGCGGGGGATCATGGTGAAAACTCCTGTGGCAATAGGCCAAGCCTAGCAGGTGTCTGCCTAATCACCAAAGCTCAACATTCAGGCAGGTTCACCGCGATGCCGCCCTGGGAGGTTTCCTTGTAACGGTCGTCCATGTGCTGGCCGGTTTCCAGCATCGCCTGGATGCAGTTGTCGAGCGGCAGGATGTGCTCGCCGTCCGAGCGCAGGGCGAGCGAGGCGGCGGAGACCGCTTTGATCGCGCCCATGGCGTTGCGTTCGATACAGGGCACCTGCACCAACCCCTTGGCCGGGTCGCAGGTCATACCGAGGTGGTGTTCAAGCGCGATCTCGGCGGCGTTCTCGATCTGCGCGTTGGTGCCGCCAAGAGCAGCGCAGAGACCGGCGGCGGCCATGGCTGCAGCCGAGCCAACCTCGCCCTGACAGCCCACTTCAGCGCCGGAGATGGAGGCGTTTTCCTTGATCAACCCACCGATGACGGCCGCGGTCAGGACGAAATCGCGGCGGCTCTCTGGCGTGGCTTCGGGGAAATGGTCGGTGTAGTAGCGCAAGACAGCGGGCACGGTTCCGGCGGCGCCGTTGGTGGGCGCCGTGACGACGCGCCCCCCGGCGGCGTTCTCCTCGTTCACCGCCATCGCATAGGCCGAGAGCCAATCGTTCGCCACGTGCGGCGCGTTCCGGTTGGAGTATCGGCTGGCGGTCAGATCGTCGTGGAGCCGCTTTGCCCGGCGTTTGACGTTGAGGCCGCCCGGCAGAATACCGTCTTGGGAGAAGCCGCGATCAATCACCTCCATCATCCGGGTGATCAGCGCGTCGAGCCGGGCGTCGAGATCCTCGATGCCATGCGCCTCTTCGTTCACGCGCTTCATCTGGGCGATGGTCAGCCCGCTCTTGCGCCCCATGGCCAGCATCTCTTCCGCTGTGCCGAAAGGGTAGGGATAGCCGAGGCCGCGTTTTTCTGCGGCAATGGAGGCGGGTTTGTGGGTGAGTTCCTGTTCCGTCTGCACGAACCCGCCGCCGACCGAATAATAGGTCTCGGTCATATAAGGGTTTCCAGCAGTGTCGCGCGCGTTGAAGGTCAGCGCGTTGGCGTGCAAAGGCAGCGGCTTGCCGAAGTCGAAGGACAGATCGGTCTGCGGGTCAAAGTGCATGGGGTTGAGGCCGGGGGCTTCGATACGCTTGGTCTTGTCGAGTTTGGCGATGAGGCCGTCGGCCGCGTCCGGGTCCATGGTCGCGGGGCTTTCGCCCAAAAGGCCCAGCATCACGGCGCGATCCGTCTGGTGCCCTTTGCCGGTCCAGGCCAGCGAACCGTGCAAGGTGACGGTGAGGGCGGCGAGGTCGCCCGCCCCGGGAATACGGTCCTCGGTGCGCAGGGCTTCGAGAAACCGTTCGGCGGCGACCATCGGCCCCATGGTGTGGGACGACGAGGGGCCGATGCCCGGTTTGAAGATATCGAAGACAGATATGAACATGCTGGACCCCGTTGCGCTTGCGATCACGCTAACGGGGAATCGCGCGGGCGCCGTTCAAATGCGCGACACTCGGAGGCGGAATGGCGACATGGCGGCGCGGGGCGGGTCGCCCCGCGCACAGACCTGGCCCAGATACGACCGGTTGCGGGCGTCAGCGCAAGAAGCCTCAGGATTCCTGCAACGATCTCACCGTCAGATCACCTTCGTCCCGCGCTTTCATCGCGCGCGCTGCGGCGTGGCTGGCGGCCGCGGTGGTGAAGTAGGGGATCTTGTCATAAAGCGCGACCGAACGCATGGAGCGGCTGTCTTCGACCGCCTGCGCGCCTTCGGTGGTGTTCATCACCAGATGGACCAACCCGTCCTTCATCACGTCGACGATGGTCCGCCCGCCTTCGTAGGCCTTGCGCACCAACTCGGTCTCGATCCCGTTTTCGGTCAGGAAAGCAGCCGTGCCGGAGGTCGCCATAATGGTGAACCCCATATCCCGCAGGAGCGTGGCGGTTTCCACCATCTGCGGGGTCTTGTCGTCGTCCTTGATCGACAGAAACACGTTGCCGGATGTGGGGAGCATAGTGCCCGCCCCCATCTGGGCCTTGAGGAAGGCCCGCGCGAAGCTGGCGTCGGACCCCATGACCTCGCCGGTGGAGCGCATTTCCGGGCCGAGCAACGTGTCGACACCCGGGAAACGGGCAAAGGGCAGAACCGCCTCTTTCACCGCGAAACGGTCGATCAGCGGGTCGACCAGGTCGAAGTCGGCCAGTTTCGCCCCGGCCATCACCTGCGCCGCGATCGACGCGATGGGCGAGTTCACGGCCTTGGCCACGAAGGGCACCGTGCGCGAGGCGCGGGGATTCACTTCGATGAGGTAGATCTCGCCGTCCTTCACTGCGAATTGCACGTTCATCAAGCCGACGACGTGGAGCTCCTTGGCGAGCGCGACGGACTGGCGTTTGAGCTCGTCGATGATCTCGGCCGAAAGGCTGTAAGGCGGAAGCGAACAGGCGCTGTCACCGGAGTGCACGCCTGCCTCTTCGATGTGCTCCATGATACCCGCGACATGCACGTCGGTGCCGTCCGCAAGCGCGTCCACGTCCACCTCGACCGCGCCGGAGAGGTAGCTGTCGAGCAGAACCGGGCTATCGCCCGAGACCACCACCGCGTCGCGGATGTAGCGTTTGAGACCTTCCATGTCCCGCACGATTTCCATGGCGCGGCCACCGAGCACGTAAGACGGGCGGATCACCAGCGGGAAGCCGATCCCCATCGCGATCTCGACCGCTTCCGCATCCGAGTGCGCGATGCCGTTCTTCGGCTGCTTGAGACCGAGACGGTTCACAAGGTCCTGGAACCGCTCACGGTCCTCCGCGAGGTCGATGGCATCGGGCGAGGTGCCGAGGATCGGGATACCGGCGGCTTCCAGGTCGTTGGCGAGTTTCAGGGGCGTTTGCCCGCCGAACTGGACGATGACCCCGTGCAGGGTGCCCGCCTCCTGCTCCACACGCAGGATTTCCATTACGTGCTCGAACGTCAGCGGCTCGAAATACAGGCGGTCCGAGGTGTCGTAGTCGGTGGACACGGTTTCCGGGTTACAGTTGACCATAATGGTCTCGTACCCGGCGTCGGTGAGCGAGAAACAGGCATGACAGCAGCAGTAATCGAACTCGATCCCCTGCCCGATCCGGTTCGGACCGCCCCCGAGGATCACGACTTTCTTGCGCTCCGAGGGCCGCGCTTCACATTCCACGTCGCCCATCATCGGGGCTTCGTAGGTCGAATACATGTAGGGCGTCTGCGCTTCGAATTCGGCGGCGCAGGTGTCGATCCGTTTGAACACGGCGTTCACACCGAGGTTCTGACGCGCGCGGCGCACGTTGGCCTCGTCCCGGCCCGTGAGCTGCGCCAGACGCATGTCAGTGAAGCCCATCATCTTGAGCCTGCGAATGCCCTCTTCGGTCACCGGCAAGCCGTTCTTGCGAACCTCGTTCTCGGCCTCCACGATTTCGCGGATCCGGTCGAGAAACCACGGGTCAAAGGCCGTCGCGCCGATGATTTCGTCATTGGTCAGACCGTGGCGCATCGCCTGCGCGATGGTCCGCATCCGGTCCGGCGTGGCGACCGAGATCGCCTTGATGACGGCAGCCTTGTCGGGCGCGCCGTCGATTTCGACTTCGTCGAAGCCGGTGAGACCCGACTCCATGGACGCCAGCGCCTTTTGCAGCGACTCGTGGATCGTGCGCCCTATGGACATGACCTCGCCCACCGATTTCATGGCCGTGGTGAGGTGCGGCTCGGAGCCCGGGAATTTCTCGAAGGCGAATTTCGGGATCTTGGTCACGACGTAGTCGATGCTCGGCTCGAAAGAGGCCGGCGTGACCTTGGTGATGTCGTTGTCCAATTCGTCCAGCGTGTAGCCCACCGCGAGCTTGGCGGCGATCTTGGCAATCGGGA
>DOUP01000197.1 GCA_003520545.1 Maritimibacter sp.
TCTGATGTGTGCGATTGTCCTCTGCTGCCAGAATCCGCAGGCCTGAGAAGCTCAGGCCCGCAGCCGCAGCGGACAAAATTCCGGCGTGAACCGGCCGGTCTTCGGAGATTTCAACCATAATTTTGGCGTGAAACTCAGCCCCCTCCCCAGGTTTGGACCGCAGCGATATCTCCCCGCCCATCAGTTCGCAAATGTGACGCGAAATTGCCAGCCCAAGCCCGGTGCCGCCATGCATGCGTGTCACGCTAGCATTTGCCTGACTGAACCGCTCAAACAGGCGCAACTGCTGTGAAATCGGAATGCCCGGCCCCGTGTCCCGCACTTTCAGGCTCAAAACCGCCTTGCCGGATCGATGGGGGATCACATCCACAAAAAGTGCAACGGAGCCGGTTTCCGTAAACTTGATCGCATTGGACAAGAGGTTGTTCATGACCTGGATGAGCCGGTAGTAATCGCCGCGAATTAGATACTCTTCCGATGCATCTTCCGCGACCACGTGAATGCCCAGTTTTTCGGCGTAGCCCGACACGGCTTCGATCGAATCCTTGATCAACTCATTCGCACTGACCGTTTCGAACTGAAATCTCATCTCTCCCGCTTCGATTTTCTGGAGGTCAAGCAGATCGTCGATCAAGTTGGCCAGCCGATGCCCGTTCTTTGCCGCGATGGATAGCGGAGACACCATTTCATCGGGAATTTTCCCAAGCACGCCGGAATTCACGAGGTCAATGGAAGCTTTGATCGAGGTTAGCGGTGTTCGCAATTCGTGGCTGACCGTCGAAAGAAACTGCGATTTGATCTCGTAAGCCGCTTTCGTCCGTTCATTTTCCTCGTGGATCAGTTTGATCTGCTCCAAGCGTTCCTGGTAGCCCCGATAAAACTTAATCGACGTATCGACGATGAAATAGAGAACGAAAACGACCGTAAAGAACTCAAGCCAGATGGTCGAGCTCAATGGAGGCCGGTATCTGACGACATCGAGGAAAGCAATGAACACGAATGTCACACCGTAGATCGACAGCCTTACCAAGAGAACGCTGATAATCTGGCTATTGTACATCGCTGCAAACAGTGAGGCCGAAATCAAGAAGAAGAGCGGCGTAAAGTGACCTCCCGACGTTTGTTGAATCGCAATGTTTATGATGAAGGCACCAATGGCGACGGCGCTGATGGCCGTATTGATGGTGATCCTTTTCAAGAGCTGGCGTCCCACCGCGGGGTCCTTGCCGTCCCATGCCTTTGCTCTGAACCCCAGCAATTGATCGAGGATTTCGGTCAGGAACACCACAACATAAAGGATAATCGTGGAATACGGGTCAAAATAGAAAGCGGCCAGGATCGCGGCGGCGAGGAAGCTCGCCTGTCGCTGCCAGATAAGCTTGTTCGACAGAATGATATAGTCTTTGATCCGCTGCTCGCGGTCCTTCGAGGCGAGCCAATTTGTCCGCGCCTCCCAAGACTTGACAAGACTTTTCATCACTTCCGCTTTCTGTGCAGTTTCGAGCCATACTATCACATTTAATCTTGGTGAAAATCGGACACTTTAGAGACAAATTTCGTGTAAGTTCTGACCTGCCACAGAACTTTCATCCAGCCGCGACCGGGGTCCGGGGTTGTTGCGCTGCCACTCATGCTTGGACCAGTCGCAGGTAGGGTTTTCAGGGGGCAGAGCCCGTCCGAGACCACCGCGATCGGCCCCGGTCGAGAGACCGATGCCCGCGATGTGAACCGGCCATGGCGGCCTCCTTTCGCTCAGAGCTTCACGCGCCGCAGCCGCAACGCGTTCGAGATGACTGAGACCGACGACAGGCTCATCGCCGCCGCCGCGATCATGGGTGACAGCAACAGCCCGACGACCGGATAGAGGATGCCTGCCGCGATTGGCACGCCCGCCGCGTTGTAGGCGAAGGCGAAGAAGAGGTTCTGGCGGATGTTGCGCAGCGTCGCCACGGCCAACTTGCGCGCCCGCACGAGCCCCACTAGATCGCCGCGCATCAGCGTGATGCCCGCGCTTTCCACGGCAACGTCGGCGCCCGTGCTCATGGCGATCCCCACATCCGCCGCCGCTAGCGCAGGTGCATCGTTCACACCGTCGCCGGCCATCGCCACCGATGCGCCCTTCGCGTGCAGCTCCTCGACCAGTTTCAGCTTGTCCTCGGGCAGAACGCCGGCGCGCACCTCGTCGATGCCCAGTTGTCGAGCCACGGCCTCGGCCGTGCGCTGGTTGTCGCCGGTCGCCATGATGATGGTCAGCCCGAGCGCATGCAGATCGCGGATCGCGCCTGGCGTGGTTTCCTTGATAGGGTCCGCCACGGCGACAATTCCGGCAAGCGCGCCGTCGACTGCAACGAACATTGCCGTCTTGCCATCCGCGCGAAGTGCGTCGGCCCGCGCTTCGGTGTCCTCGGTCTCAAGGCCGAGATCCTGCATCATCGCGGAGTTGCCGAGCGCCACGCGGCGTCCATCGACGGTGCCGAGTACGCCCTTTCCTGTTACCGCTTCGAAGTCCGCCGCGCTGCCGAGCGACAGGCCGCGATCCCGTGCGCCCGCGACAATCGCCTCGGCCAGCGGATGCTCGGAGCCGCGCTCCAACGCGGCGGCAAGACCCAGCACCTCCGCCTCGTCGCCCTGGAGTGCCACGACATCGGTGAGCGTCGGCTTGCCCTCTGTCAGCGTGCCGGTCTTGTCCACGATCACGGTGTCGACGCGTGCCATGCGCTCCAGTGCCTCGGCGTCCTTGATCAGCACACCCGCCTGTGCGCCGCGCCCTGCGGCGGTTGTGATCGAGATCGGCGTCGCGAGCCCAAGGGCACAGGGACAGGCGATGATCAGGACGGAGACGGCCGAGGCGATAGCAAAGGCCAGCGCCGGTTGGGGACCGAAGGCAAGCCAAGCGAGGAACGCAGTGATGGCCACCGCGACGACCGTCGGTACGAAGATCGACGAGACCCGGTCGGCCAATCCCTGGATTGGCGCGCGCGAGCGCCGGGCGCCGGCGACCATCTCGACGATCTGGGCTAGCACGGTGTCGGCACCGACCTGGGTCGCCCGGATCGCAAGTGTCCCGTTCTGGTTGATCGTGCCGCCCGTGACACGATCGCCTTCCGTCTTCTCGATGGGCAGTGGCTCGCCCGTGATCATGCTTTCGTCGAGGGAGGAGCGGCCCTCGATCACCTCGCCATCGACCGGCACGCTGTCGCCCGGCCGTACACGCAGCATGTCGCCATTGACGATGTTCTCGAGCGGCGCATCGTATTCGGAGCCATCCGGCAGGATGCGGCGCGCGGTCTTGGGCGCAAGATCTATCAGCGCGCGAATAGCGTCGCCTGTGCGTTCCCGCGCGCGAAGCTCCAACACCTGACCGACAAAGACCAGAGCGATGATGACGACCGCCGCCTCGTAATAGGTGCCGACGCCTTCGCCCATCCGGTACTGCTCGGGGAACACCCCAGGCGCGAAGGTGGCGACCAGCGAATAGACATAGGCCGCGCCGACCCCGAGCGAGATCAGGGTCCACATGTTAGGGGACAGGTTCCGAAAAGAGTCGAGGCCGCGCCGGAAGAACGGAAGCGCCGCCCACAGAACGATGGGTGTGGCAAGAACGAATTCCGCATAGACCGACATCCGGTGACCCATCCAGCCGCGCACGTCGAGCCCCACGAGTTCGCCCATGGTGATCACCACCAGCGGTATGGCCGCCGCTGCGCTGATCCACATCCGGCGGGTGAAATCCGCCAATTCCTCGCTGGGCTCGTCCGATGGGACCATTGGCTCCAGCGCCATGCCGCAGATCGGGCAGCTTCCCGGTTCGTCGCGGACGATCTCCGGGTGCATCGGGCAGGTATATTGCGTGCCGGGCCGGGCTTTCTGGTCAGCCTTGTCGGCGTTCCCGGAGGCGTAGAACCAGGGGTCGACATCGAACTTCGCCTCGCAGCTTTCCGAACAGAACCAGTAGGTCTCGCCGCCATAGTCGCGTGACCGCGCGCTTTCACTCATCTCGACCTGCATACCGCAGACTGGATCTGTCGCGGTCTTCGCGTCGGGTGCGGGGGCGCCAGGGTGGTGATGGGCGTGATCGGACATTGGTTATCTCCTCTTGAGGATAAAAGCGGGCCTTACCGTGATGAGAAGGTCAAGCGGGCGCTTCACCGGCTTTTTCAGGTGTTTTCGTGCTCGATATGATGGTGGCCACCCGCCGGTGGATGGAGCCGCAGAAAGACATGCACGAAGGTAAAGACGGCGGCCATGCCGGCAAGGGCAACCAGGACGATGGTCGGGTCGCTTTGCCATTTGATCACCGTGAAGGCCCCGAGGACAATGGCGTCGAGTCCGATGGCCATAAGAAGGATCCCGCCTTTCGCGCCGATCTCTTGCCTGAGGTGTCGCCAGACGCCCCAATGGATCAGGATATCCATCACGAGATAGAAGAACGCCCCGAGCGATGCGATCCGGCTGAGGTCGAAGAAGACGGTCACCGCACCGGCGATCACGACGGTGTAGACGAGGGTATGATCGCGGATGGTGCCCGGCATTCCGAAATGGCTGTGCGGGATCATCTTCATGTCGGTGAGCATGGCGAGCATGCGCGATACCGCGAAAACGCTTGCGATCACGCCCGAGGTTGTCGCGACCAGCGCCAGCGCCACTGTCAGGTAGAACCCGGTTTGGCCAAGCGCGGGTTCCGCCGCCTCGGCGAGCGCATAATCTTTCGCAGCCACGATCCGTTCGAGAGACAGGCTCGAGCCCACGGCAAAGGCCACCAGCAGATAGACTACCACGCAGATCGCGATCGAAATGATGATGGCGCGGCCAACGTTGCGGTGGGGGTTCGTGATCTCGGCACCGGAATTCGTGATCGTCGTGAAGCCCTTGAATGCGAGGATCGCGAGCGCAAGCGATGCGACGAAACCGGCGGCACCCGTTTCCGTCTCGCTCGTTGCCTCAAAGGAGATGCCCCCCGCCCAAAGCGCCGCGATTCCAAAGAGCGCGATACCTCCGACCTTGAGAACCGCCATGATCTGCGACAGGAGCCCCACCGATCTGTTGCCCGAGGCATTCACGAGGTATGCAAAGACGATGAGGCCAACGCCGATCGTTGGAACGAGCCAGCCGCCCGGCTCCATGCCCAGCCCGCGCATCAGGTAGGCGGCGAAGGTCCGTGCGACGAGGCTTTCGTTGATGACCATCGACAGGGCCATAAGAAGTGCCGCGCCAGCGGCCATTGTCGTCGGTCCATAAGCCTTTTTCAGGATCATGCCGATACCGCCGGCGGACGGCCAGGCATTCGACATCTTGATATAGGTGTAGGCGCTGAACGCAGTCACGACCGCTCCCGCCAGAAAGGCCAGGGGGAACAAATCGCCCGCCAGTTCGGCGATCTGCCCGGTCAGGGCAAGAATACCCGCGCCGATCATCACGCCCGTTCCCATCGCCACGGCGTCAGTGAGACTGAGGCTGTTTTTCCTATACTCAGGGTTCATGGTTAATCAGCCTCCGTTGCGTTTTCTTCTGGCTTGGTCTTTCGCGAAGCAGCACCACGCCGAAGCGCAAGAAGCAGAAGGGGAAGCCCCGTCATCAGACCCAGACCGAGCGCAATCCATTCGGCGCTGCCAAAGCCGGCGTCCATCGCCGCGCTGCCAAAATGCGCGAGCACGAAGCTCGCCGGCAGGATACCGGCCATCGTGGCCAGCGCGAATCGCCAGAAGTGCAACCGGCTGAGACCCGCAGCATAGCTCATCGCATCGAAAGAGACGAAGGGCAGGAGGCGGCTCGCGAACACCGTGATCGTCAGCGCGTTCTGCGAGCCAAGCAGGCCGTAATCGGACTTGTCGCCAAGAAGCCGCTCGACCGGCCCACGACCAAGCCCACGGGCGATGAGAAAGGCGGTAAGCGCGCCGATTTCGGACCCGAGGGCAACATAAGCGGTGCCTGCATAATGACCATACACCGCCCCCGAGGCCAGCGCGATGGGAGCGCTTGGAATGGGGCTGGCGACGACGGCCACCGCCATCAAGGCGACAACCGCGAGCGGCCCCCAAGGACCGGTATTCTCGACCCAGGCCTCGACCTTCGCCGGGTCGATGTCGGGCGACCACCATCCTGCAACCCAGCCAAGAATGCCCAGCAAAAGCACCGCGCCGACGGCAATGGCGGTGACCCTGCCGATAGACAGGACGCTCGGCCTCTCTATTTCGCTCTCCTCGGGCACGTCAGGCAAGTTCCTTGGGCATCGAGACAAGCGCCGCGTCCAGAGACAACAGAAAGGCGGTAGCCGCCGCGAGTGCCCCTCTGGTTTTCATGTCTGTATCCTTACTTGTGTGAAATGCCTTACCGACATGGGAAAGTAGTAAGGAACGCCAAGGCTGCGTCATTTCCAATTTTGTATCCGTTCGTCGCAACGCGTGTGCCTGATACAAAGCGTTACAATCGCGGTGCTGACCCTGCGCCGCCACGCTGTCAAATGAGAAGGATGAACAGCTTGCCGCATATCCTCGTCGTCGACGACCACCGCCAGATACGGGACTCGGTCACGAGATTCCTGGAACGCAATGGCATGCGGGCAACGGCGGCCAAGGACGCCCGGGACATGGACGAGAAGCTCGCGAAAGGTCACTTCGACCTGATGGTGCTCGATGTCATGATGCCGGGCGAGGACGGGCTATCTATCTGCAAGCGCCTGTCGGCCGAGAGACGGCTACCCATCATCATGCTCACGGCCCTCGGGCAGGATCAGGACCGGATCGTGGGTCTGGAGATCGGCGCGGACGACTACCTGCCGAAACCGTTCAACCCCCGCGAGCTTCTCGCGCGGATCAAGGCGGTCCTGCGCCGCGCACCCGAAGAGCAGAGCGATGCCGGAACGCTTTCCGGTCGCATCCTGGGGTTCGGCGGGCTGACGCTGGACACCGACGCGCATGTCCTGACCGACCGGGACGGCAACCGCGTCCAACTCACGACGGCGGATTTTCGGCTGCTGACGGTTCTTCTGGCGCGACCGCGCACGGTTCTGAGCCGCGAACAGCTTCTGGATCTCACGGCCGCGCGCGCGGCGGGTCCGCTCGACCGCACGATCGACAACCAGATCAGTCGGCTGCGGCGCAAGATCGAGACGGACCCGTTGTGCCCGACGCTCATCACCACCGTCCGGAGCCACGGCTACAGTCTGAACGCGGATGTCGAGGTGATCGCGTGACCCGGCCGCGGATGGGCAGCCTGCGCGCGCAGCTCGTGATCCTGATCCTCGGGGCATTGGCCATCGCTCAGGCCGTAAGCCTCTGGCTCTTCGCGGACGAGCGCAGCCTGGCCGTCCGCGCCGCCCTGGGCTTCGAGGCGGCGGGGCGCGCCGCGAATGTCGTGCGCCTGCTGGAAGAGGCGCCGCCCGACCTTTCCGCGTCTATCGTGCGGGCGGCGAATTCGCCGCTCGTTCGGTTCGACCTGGCGCCCGCCCCGAGCGTCACGGCACCTGACCATCATCACGCGGCCTACATCGAAACGAGAGTTCGCGCCTTGCTTGGCGACGGCTTCAGTCGCGACATCCGGGTCAACCTGAGGGAAACCGCTTTCCCTCTACATCCGATCCCGAACCTGTCCCCGCAAATGGCTGAGATGCATCGGGACATGATGCGTGGCCGGATGCAGGCGGTCGAGATGGCCCTGTCCATCGCGCTCTCCGGCGGTCAGTGGTTGAACGTCGCCACGCGGTTCGAACGTCCACCATTGCAGTGGCCCCTTTTCTCTTTCCTGACCTTCGGACTGACGGCTGCGCTCATCCTCGTCGCGACATTCTGGTTCTTGATGACCCGCCTGACCGGGCCCCTGCGGGATCTGTCGCGCGCCGCCGAAGGCTTGGGGCGCGGCGACGCGGGTGATCCGCTGCCGGTTGCCGGTCCCGAAGAGGTGCGCGACCTCACCCGCGCGTTCAATCGCATGCAAGAACGGCTCTCGCGCTTTGTCGCGGATCGCACCCGAATTCTTGCTGCAGTCAGCCATGACCTGCGATCGCCCCTCACGGCGATGCGCTTCGATGCCGAGCTTGTCGAGAACGAGGAGACCCGCGAGAGCCTGATCGCCTCGATCGAGGAGATGCAGACGATGGCCGAGGCCACACTCAACTTCGCCGAGGGGCTGGCGGGGCGCGAAGACTCGGAGGTCGTGGACGTACCTGACTGGCTCGGTGCAATGGCAGACGACAAGGCGACGCCGTTCAATCTGACCGGTGGCCCGGCGATGACGGTGCGCATTCGCCCCCTTGCACTGCGCAGGGCCGTTCGTAACCTGGTCGAGAACGCCACCCGCCACGGGGGCCAAGCGACGGTCGGCTGGCACCGGGCGGGCG
>DOUP01000087.1 GCA_003520545.1 Maritimibacter sp.
GGCGGGGCCCGCCACCACCCCCTGCCCGACAAGATCACCGCCGATCGCGTCTCCTGGCCCTCGCCCTTCGACGCGCTGATCGAGACGCTTCTGTCGCACAAGGGCAAGCGCGTCGTGGTGCTCGCCACCGGTGACCCGCTCTGGTTCTCGGTCGGCGCGCGTATCGGGCGCGGCATTCCGGCGGACGAGATCACCTACCATCCGCAACTCTCGGCCTTTCAACTTGCCGCCGCGCGGATGGGCTGGTCCATGGCCGATCTCGAAACCCTCACCGTGCATGGTCGCCCGGTCGAGCAGATGATCGCCTTCATCCAGCCCGACGCGCGTCTGCTGATCCTCACCACCGGGTCCGAGACGCCGGGACAGATCGCGCGGTTCCTGACCGAGCGCGGCTTCGGCAAATCCCGGATGACGGTGCTTGCGAATATGGGCGGCAAGGATGAGCAGCGCTTCGATGCGCTGGCGGAGGAGTGGACCCACGAGGTGCCACCTTTTAACACTCTCGCCGTCGAATGCGTCGCCGCGCCGGATGCTGCGCTTCTGCCGCGCGTGCCCGGTCTGCCTGACGACCTCTTCGAGCATGACGGCACCATGACCAAGCGCGAGGTTCGCGCGCTCACCGTGGCGAAGCTCATGCCGATGCGCGGTGCGCTTCTGTGGGACATCGGGACCGGCTGCGGCTCGGTCGCCGTCGAGTGGATGCGCGCCGCGAGATATGCCCGTGCCATCGGGATCGAACCGCGCGCCGACCGGCGCAACATGGCCGCCGCCAACGCGCTTGCGCTGGGCGTTCCCCGGTTCGAGATCGTCGAGGGGCTGGTGCCAGACGCGCTCGACGGGCTGGAGGCCCCGGACGCGGTGTTCATCGGTGGCGGGCTGTCGGAAGAAACCTACGCTGCCGCATGGTCAGCGCTCAAGCCGCTGGGTCGAATGGTCGCGAATGCCGTGACGCTGGAAAGCCAGGCGATCCTCCTGGAGCTTTACAAGGCCCACGGAGGCGAGCTGATCCAGCTCGGTATTTCCCGTGCAGACGACCTCGGTCCCCGTACCGGCTGGCGCCCCGCGATGCCGGTGATGCAATGGAGCCTGATCAAACGATGACTGGAAAACTGATCGGCGTGGGCCTCGGGCCGGGCGACCCGGACCTGATGACGCTGAAAGCGGCGCGGGCCATCGGTGCGGCGCAGGTGATCGCCTATCCGGCGCTCCCCGGCACCGCCAGCTTCGCGCGCTCCATCGCCGCCGACCTCATCGCGCCGGGCGTGCATGAGATCGTGATCGAAGTGCCCATGACCAAGTCGCGCGACCCGGCGCAGGCGGCCTATGACCTCGGGGCCGAGCGAGTTGCCGAAGCGCTGGAGGCAGGGCAGGACGTTGCCGTGCTCTGCGAAGGCGACCCGTTCTTCTACGGCTCCTTCATGTATCTCTACGCCCGCCTCGCGGATCGGTTCGAAACGGAAGTCATTCCCGGGATCACCTCCGTCTCCGCCGCCTCTGCGGCCATCGGCCAGCCGCTCGTCGCGCGAAACGACACGCTTGCCGTCCTGCCCGGCCCGATGGACAGCGACGAGATGGCCCGCCGGATCGACGCGGCGCAGGCGGTCGCGATCCTGAAAGTCGGCCGCCACCTTGCCCGTATCCGGGAGGTTCTGGACACCCGGGGTCTTACCGCCCAAGCCCGCTATATCGAACGCGCCACGCTGGCCGAGGAGCGCATCCTGCCGCTCTCCGAGGCCCCCGATCCCGCACCCTATTTCTCCATGATCCTCGTCGCGAAAGGCTCCGATCCATGGCTGTGACCCCTGTTGTCCTCTGTCTCAACCGCTCCGGCGAAGCCACCGCGCACCGCGTGGCCGAAATCCTCGGGGCACAGGTCCACGGCCGCGAGGGCCGGGTGGATCGCGCTGACGCTTTTTTCCCCAATGCGCTCGACCACGTCCGCGATCTTTTCGCGGCTGGCACGCCCATCGTCGGCGTCTGCGCCTCGGGCATCCTGATCCGCGCCGTCGCACCGATCCTGGCCGACAAGCGCACGGAGCCGCCAGTTCTATCCATCTCCGATGACGGGTCTGTCGTGATCCCGCTTCTGGGCGGTCACCGGGGTGCAAACCGGATGGCCACTGACATCGCCGCCGCGCTCGACGCCAAGGCCGCGGTAACGACGGCGGGCGACATTGCCATAGGCGTCGCGCTGGACGTGCCGCCCGCAGGCTACCGGCTGGCCAACCCGGAAGACGCGAAACCGGTCATGGCCGCGCTCCTGTCCGGCGAAGGTCTGACCATCTCCGGTGAGAATATCTTTTGTCTGGACGACACCGGAGGCCCGGTGACCCTCGCCGTCACGGAGGCGCCGTTGGAAGGTAGCGCCTCCCGCCTGGTCTACCATCCGCAGGCGTATGTTTTGGGCGTCGGTTGCGCCCGTGATGCCGATCCGGCTGAACTTCGCACGCTGGTAGATGAAACGCTTACGCAGGCCAACATCGCGCCGGGTGCCATCGCCGCCATCGCGACGCTGGACCTCAAGGCTGATGAACCCGCGATGAATGTGCTGGCCCGTGAACTGGGCGTGCCGCTGCGCGTCTTCACGGCGGACGAGCTGGAGGCGATGACGCCCCGTCTCGCCAATCCCTCCGACGTGGTCTTTGCCGAGGTGGGCACGCATGGCGTCTCGGAAGCCGCCGCTCTGGCCTGTGCCGGGGAGGGTGCGACCCTCGCCATCGAGAAGGTCAAGACCGCCAACACCACCTGCGCGCTGGCCAAAGCTCCAGCCCCTGTCACGTCTCCCGCAGGCCGCGCCCGCGGGCGGCTTTCGGTCGTGGGCATCGGCCCCGGACAGGCGACATGGCGCACCCCCGAGGTGTCACGCCTCGTGCAGGAAGCCGAAGAACTCGTGGGTTACGGCCTGTACATCGACCTGCTCGGCCCGCTGGCCGCTGGCAAGACCCGCTCCGATTTCCCGCTGGGTGGAGAAGAGGACCGCTGCCGCTACGCGCTTGAACAGGCCGCGCAAGGCAAGAACGTCGCGCTCGTGTGCTCCGGCGACGCGGGCATCTACGCCATGGGCGCCTTGGTGTTCGAGCTTCTCGACCGGGGCGCGGGCGAGGGTGGTGTCACGGATGCGGCGCGCCGTGTAGACGTGGTCTGTTCGCCCGGTGTCTCCGCACTTCAAGGGGCCGCCGCGCGGGCGGGTGCGCCGCTCGGCCATGACTTCTGCACCATCTCGCTCTCGGACTTGCTGACCCCGCGCGCGGACATCATTCGCCGGTTGAACGCCGCCGCCGAAGGCGACTTCGTCATCGCGTTCTACAACCCGGTGTCGAAAACCCGCCGCACGCTTCTGGCAGAGGCGCGGGACATCTTGCTGCGTCACCGCCCGGCGGATACGCCCGTGATGTTGGCTTCCAATCTGGGCCGACCAAACGAAACCGTGCGCTACCGTATGTTGAAAGACCTGCAAGTGGACGAGGTCGACATGTTGACCGTCGTCCTGATCGGCTCGTCCAACACCCGGCTCGCCAATCTTGGCGAAGGTTCCCGCATGTTCACCCCGCGCGGCTATGCCCGCCGCATCGACGGCGATCTGAAAGACGTCGGAAACCGCCATCTGGAGACCAACGAATGACCGTCTATTTTATCGGCGCAGGTCCGGGCGACCCGGAACTGCTCACCCTGAAAGCGCAACGCATCATCGGCGAATGCCCGGTCTGCCTCTACGCAGGCTCGCTGGTCCCGCCCGAGGTCGTCGCCTGCGCACCGGACGGGGCCAAGGTCATGGACACCGCGCCCATGACGCTGGATGACACCCACGCGGAAATCAAAGCGGCCCATGCGCGCGGTGAAAACGTCGCCCGCGTCCATTCCGGCGACCCCTCGCTTTACGGCGCGATTGCCGAGCAAATTCGGCGGCTTAGGGCAGAGGGCATCGACTACGAGATCATCCCCGGCGTGCCCGCCTATGCCGCCGCCGCCGCCGCTTTGGGACAGGAATTGACGATCCCGGAGATCGCGCAATCCATCGTGCTGACCCGTGTTTCGATGCAGTCGACGTCGATGCCCGACGGCGAAACGCTGGAGAATTTCGCCCGCACCGGCGCGACGCTCGCGATCCATCTGGGCGTGCGCAACATGCGCGAGATCGAGCGGGTGCTGACGCCGTACTACGGTGCTGATTGTCCCGTGGTGGTCGCCTACCGCGTTGGCTGGCCGGACGAGATGCTCATTCGCGGCACGCTCGAAGACATCCGCATGAAGGTTCGCAAGGAAAAGATCACGCGCACTGCGTTGATCCTGATCGGCCCGGCCTTGGGCAATGTGCGCGACTTCAAGGACTCCGCGCTCTACGACCCTGCGCAACCGCATGTTTTGCGTCCCGTGGTCGGCGTCGACCTGGTGGAAGAGAACAACACCTGACCGGGGAACTCGATCGCTCTTTCAAATGTTTACTTGATCGAAACCATGATTCGCGACAATCGTGGGAACCGGAGGGCGAGATCATGGACGCATTGCCGAAAGACCTGTTGGAAGGTCTGCACCAGGCGCAGAAAGCCAAAGCCAAGAAACAGGCGCGTTTCCGCGTGGCTGTGGGCGAGGCTTATTACCCGGTCCTGGAGTTCAAGGAGGGCGGTTTCGCGCTCGACAAGGAGGATGCGCCGCACCTGCGCGGGCTGGTCGATCTCTACGCCGGTCCCAACCATCTCTATCAATGTCTGATCGTCGCATCGGAAGAGGACGGTCCGTTGATGCGCTACGAGTTCAAACGCGCGACCGCCACGACCGACACGGCGCCGCTCGACTACGCCCGGGACCCCGACGCTCCGATCGCGTTGCTTCCACGCTAGGCGCAGAAATCATCGCGGTGATTTCTGTCCGGACTTA
>DOUP01000154.1 GCA_003520545.1 Maritimibacter sp.
CGGGCCCCATCCCCACGAACAGCACATCGACCTCGCCTGACAGCGCGAGCAACGTCTCCAGATCGTCCAAGCCCCCCCAAGCGCGCGCGCGCTTGCTCGTCGCGACCATCGGCCCCTCGATCACCTCGCCCGCGACCCGGAAAAACCCGGGACCGTAGCTGTCGACGGGCTGCGCGTCGGGATATGTGATTTCGTGCATTTCCATGGGCCGTGACTAGCGCGAATGACGGGGAAAGAAAAGCGTGACGCACCGCCCTGCGACCATCCTGCACGGGGTCTCAGGTGGCCGAGAAAACCGGCAGGCCCGTCACGATGGCCAAGCCGATCACGCTGTATGCCACCGCGCGATAAATGCGCTCGCGCTCCGGCCTGAACGCCGCCTGCCCCACGGTTATCCCCACCGCGTAAGGAACCGCCAGAACCACGGCCAGCGCCACGTCGCGGCCCCCGATGAGGTTCTGGATCAGCATGTTGACGATGATCCCGATGTCCAGCGCCGCGAGGAACAGGATCGTATTGGCCCGCACCCGCGCCGCGCCATTGGCGCCCGCGAGGTAGAACAGGATCACCGGCGGCCCGGTCAGCCCCGTGGTCCCGCCCAGCACACCTGCCGCCGCGCCAACACCGGCCAGCCCGCCCTTGCGCACCCGGCCCCGGTAACGCCAGCCGGACAGCAGCGCGATCAGCGTCAGTGCTGCCGCGCTGGACACCGCCCAGCGAAGCACCTCCCGATCCACCCATGTCAGAAGCCAGACACCCACCGGCGCGGTCAGCAACGCACCGAGTGCGAGGATACCGACCTCGCCCTTGTCGCCCTCGCGCCATGCCCGCGGCACCATCAGCACCCATGTCGCGACACCTGTAAGCGTCACCGCGGCGATGGCCGTCGGCACAGGCAGGAAAATCGCCCCGGTGGGCATCACGATCAGCGCTGTTCCGAACCCGGAAAACCCGCGCACCACGCCCGCAACGATGAAAACAGCGGCAAGCCAGACGAGGCCCGGGGTGGCCCAGACCTCGTCAAAAAGACCCACTCAGGCGTCCACGTCGCCAAACTGCGTGCCCGCGCCCGCATCGGGCTTGGACCAATCGCGCTTCACACCGAGACGGAGAAGAAGTGCCGAGGCTACGAAAACCGAGGAATAGGTCCCGACGATCACACCCCAGATCATAGCGAAGACGAAGCCACGGATCACGTCGCCGCCCAAGACGAAGAGCGAGATGAGCGCAAGCAGCGTGGTGACCGAGGTCATCATCGTCCGGCTCAGGGTCTCGTTGATCGACAGGTTCAGAACTTCCTTGAAGTCCATCTTCTTGTAACGCCGCAGGTTTTCGCGCACCCGGTCGAAAACGACCACGGTATCGTTCAGGGAATAGCCCACGATGGTCAGAAGCGCCGCGATGGTGGCCAGGTCGAACTGGATACGCAGGACCGAGAAGATGCCGATGGTCAGAGCCACGTCATGGACGAGCGCCGCGACCGCGCCGAGCGAAAACTGCCACTCGAACCTGAGCCAGATATAGACCAGCACCGTTCCGATGGCCGCGAGCACAGCGTAGATCGCCGTCATCACCAATTCGCCCGACACCTTCGGCCCGACGCTTTCCACGCTCGGGAAGGTAATCCCCGGGTCGATGGTCTGAAGCGCCTCCTCGACCGCCTGGATGGTCTCAACCGAAATCGCCTCATCGCCGTCCTGCGCCTGGATACGCACCATGGCGACGTTCTGATCGGGGCCGAAATTCGGATCGAACACCTCGGTGATCGCCACGTCGCCCAGTTGCAGAGGC
The DNA here is from genome assembly GCA_003520545.1 of Maritimibacter sp. GTDB lineage: Bacteria > Pseudomonadota > Alphaproteobacteria > Rhodobacterales > Rhodobacteraceae > Maritimibacter. Next base: position 1,792 of record DOUP01000154.1, read on the forward strand.
GCGATGGCGGCCCGGTCGGCACCGACATCCACCGGCTCGACGCTCTCGGTCCGGATCGTTGTCCCGCCCCGGAAGTCGATGCCAAAGTTCAGCCCGATCACGAAGAATGCAAGCACCGAGGCCAGCACCAGCGCGCCGGAGCCAGTCAGGAACAGCTTGGAGTTCTTGAAGAAATCCCAATTCGTCTCTTGGGGCACAAGTCTCAGGCGCATGATCACACCTCCAGCGTTTTGGGTCGGCGGCGCTCGAACCAGATCACCACCATCAGGCGGGTGACGAAGATCGCCGTGAAGACCGAGGTGAGAATGCCAAGCCCGAGCGTCACGGCAAAGCCGCGCACCGGACCCGCGCCCATGATGAAGAGGATACCGGCCGTCAGGAACGTGGTGATATTCGCATCCACGATGGCCGAAAGCGCCTTTTCATAGCCAAGCTCGATGGCCCGCGCCGGACCCCGCCCGGCCTTGATCTCTTCGCGTATTCGCTCGAAAACCAGCACGTTGGCGTCCACCGCCATCCCGATGGTCAAGACGATCCCCGCGATCCCCGGCAGGGTCAGTGTCGCTCCGAGCGCCGAGAGAAGACCGAACATCATGCCGACGTTCAGGATCAGCGCGACGTTGGCGATCATGCCGAACCAGCCATAACTCAGCCCCATGAAGATCAGGACACCCGCGAAGGCCACCATAGAGGCCAACTCGCCGGCCTGGATACTGTCGGCCCCGAGCTCTGGCCCGATGGTCCGCTCTTCGAGAAAGGTCATCTCGGCGGGCAAGGCGCCCGCGCGCAACAGCACGGCAAGGTTGGTCGATTCCTCAACCGTGAAGGCCCCGGAGATGATCCCGGAACCGCCCGTAATGGCCTCGTTGATCCGGGGCGCCGAAATCACTTCCTCGTCCAGCACGATGGCAAAGGGGCTGCCCACGTTCGCGGAGGTATAGTCGCCAAAGAGCCGCGCCCCGTGCGGGTTGAACCGGAAGCTTACCGCAGGCTGGCCGTTCTGGTTGAAACTCGGCTGCGCATCCACGAGATCCTCGCCCGACACGACCGCGATGTCCTCAAGCACGTAATAAACGCCCTCTTCATCCATCGAGGGGTAAAGCACATTGCCCGCCCCGGCACTCGCGCCCGAATCCGTTGTCCGGCTCACCACCGGCTGGAAGGTCAGCCGCGCCGTGGTCCCGATCAGCGCCTTCAACTCGTCGGCGGAGCCAAGCCCCGGCACCTGGATCAGGAT
>DOUP01000221.1 GCA_003520545.1 Maritimibacter sp.
AAATGCTTCAGGCCCGCTTCGCCCCCCGCCACACGGTAGGTTTCGAAAAGCCCCATTTGCGCCCAGCGAAGACCAAAGCCAAAGCGCATGATGTCGTCGATTTCTTCTGTTGTCGCGATCCCGTCAGACACCAGCCACAGGGCTTCACGCCAAACCGCTTCAAGCAGGCGATCGGCGACATGGGCATCCATTTCTTTTTTGATTTCAATCGGTTTCATGCCGATTTCGGTCAACACGTCTTTCGCGCGCGCAATAATTTCGGGGCTGTTTTTCACTGTTGGCACCAGCTCAATCACCGGCAACAGATAGACCGGGTTGAACGGGTGTGCGACCATGACCAGACCGGGACGCGACAGCCCCTCTTGCAATTCAGACGGTTTGAAACCCGATGTGGACGAGCCAATGATCGCGTCATCGCCCACCGCCTCCATCAACTGGGTATAGACCTTTTGCTTAAGGTCCAAACGCTCAGGCACACTTTCCTGCACCCAAGACGCGCCCGACACCGCATCGGCAATCTCTGCGTGATACGACAGGGTGCCCTCTTCGGGCATCAACACATCCGACAAGCCCGGAAGCGACCGGCGCGCGTTGTCTAACACCTCACCAATTTTGCGCTTTGCCTCAGGATCGGGGTCAAATACCCGCACATCCCACCCCATCAACAAGAACCGCGCGGCCCATCCGCCGCCGATTACGCCACCACCAATAATTGCTGCAGTCTTGGTCATTTTCTCACCTTGTTCGATCCTAAGGCGCGTTAGTACATATGCAAGCGCGCCATGTTATATCCATTAAATTCAAGCACTTCCTTCGCAGCCTTGATCCGATCCTTACCCCCCTTCCGGTCACGATCTAAGATCCAGCCGAAACTGCCAGATGGCGTACCAATCGCTGCTGTGCGAAACCCGTCATCCACCCAAAGCACCCAATATTCCGTCTGATAGGGCTTTTGGCCCAAGGTAAAGCGCCCCGCCATGGGTTGCGCGACATCGTAAATATCTGTCACGCCGAACCCGCGGCTTGTGGGGCCATGCAGGGCAATCTGAGCAACCTTCCCGGCCATGGCCCGAAACTCCACTGCCCCACGCAGCGCCTCTTCTTCGGCATGCAGGAATTCCGCCTGAATGTGCCAAAGCCCGGCAAACCGTTCGGCGTCAAACCGTGTGGTCGAACTGATGGGCGCTTTTGTATTGCGGTGGAATTCAACCCCCACCTCATCCGTTTTGCCCAGACATCCCGTCAGAACGATCGCTGCGGCCCCGAACATCACCCAACGTCTCTCAACCATCATAACCTCATGAATCCAACCCGCACCCCAATGGCGCTGCCCCTTCATGCGTCAATCACCACGCATTTCGCAAGGACAGCCTAACCCGGCAAATGGATGTCGGGCTTATGGCACCAAGCTTTCCGTGTGGCCGTCAATCGCCATGATTTGCCCGGAAATTTTCGCCGCCCCTTTTGAGGCAAGGAACTCTACGGTGTCGGCCACTTCCTCCATCGTAACCCACGACCGCATGCTCACACCTTTGACATACATCTGCCGGGTCTCTTCGATGCTGCGCCCGGTGGCGGCACTTTCACGCTCCAGCACCCGCTCCATCCGCGGGCCTTCAACGGCCCCCGGGCAGATTGCGTTGACCCGCACGCCATATGGCCCAAGTTCGGAGGCCAGAGTTTTGGTCAGGCCAATGATGGCCCATTTGGCCGAGGCATAAGGCGAGCGCATTGGGTAGCCAAATTGACCAGCCGTGGATGAAGTCAGAACAATAAGCCCTTGTTTTTGTGACTTCATCAACCGCGCCGCCCAACGACACGTCAGAAACGCACCATGAAGATTGGCCGCGACACAGGCCTGCCATTCGCCGTAATCCAATGTCTCAATTGGTCCAGCTGGGCCACCGGTTCCCGCATTGGCACAGACCACATCAACGCCACCCCATTGGGTTTCGACATCCGATAGAAACGCTTCCATCTGTGCTTCATCCGTGACGTCCGCAACATGGGCAATCGCCTCGGGGAAATCGGCTTGAAACTGCGCGATCGCCTTGGCATCCATGTCACAAACGGCAACCAACGCGCCTGCAGAGTGAAACCGCGCAGCCAAGGCGCGGCCAATTCCGGCCGCCCCCGCTGTGATCAAGACGCGTTGCTTTTCCGCGCGCGTCATGCGCCAACCGGCGCGCGTTTGGTCAGGCCCAGCTTCTTGCGCACCTCTTCTGGTCCAATGATCCGCGCGCCCATGTTTTCAACCACGGTGACAGCCCGTTCAACCAATTGAGCATTGGTGGCTTTCACACCTTTTTCCAGCCAAAGGTTATCCTCAAGCCCGACGCGCACATTGCCACCTGCCAGCACCGAGGCCGCCGCATAGGGCATCTGGTTGCGCCCAAGTCCAAAGGCCGAGAAGGTCCAATCGGACGGCACATTATTGACCATCGCCATAAAGGTATTGAGGTCATCCGGCGCGCCCCACGGCACGCCCATACAAAGCTGCACCAAGGCGGGGCCAGCCAGAACACCTTGTTCCACAAGCGTTTTTGCGTGCCAAAGGTGGCCGGTATCAAAGGCCTCAATCTCTGGCTTCACGCCCATTTCGGTCAGCGCCTGGAGCACACCGATATGGCACCAGCCCCGCGCCCCGCCCGAACCAAGTGCCAATCCGATCTTGGGTTTTCCGCTCATGGTCAATTCCTCCGCATGGATCCTGCCAAGCCTATGTGACACGAGAATAACCGGCCTGCCAGTGAACCAAGTCGCGTCCCGGGACGTTATAGACATGAGGGAGACACACCATGCAGATGCGCCTGAAAGCCACGCTCGTTATCATCGCCGCGATCCTGTTCGCGATCGGGCCGGTTCTGGTCCCCGACTTCGGCGGCTTCGATCCGAACCTCTACCCGAACCCGCAGGTCGACCCCCCGGTGCAGCCCGCGGGCTACGCCTTTGCGATCTGGGGGGTGATCTACATCTGGCTCCTGATCCACGCGGGCTTTGGCCTGTTCAAGCGCGCCGATGTGGCCGATTGGAACCATACGCGGGTGCCGTTCTTCATCTCGCTCGCGGTCGGCGCCGTGTGGCTGCCAGTCGCGATGATCTCCGCGCTCTGGGCCTTCGTGCTGATCGTGGTGATGCTGATCTTCGCCGCCTCGGCCTTCCTGCGCGCGCCTGCCCGAGACCGCTGGCTCGCCTCCGCGCCGCTCGCGCTCTACGCAAGCTGGCTGACGGCGGCCTCCTTTGCCTCCGTCGGTCTCGTCGGCGCGGGCTATGGTATTCTCTTCGGTCCGGTCGCCTGGGCGCTCATCTCCATCGCGGGTGCGCTGGTCACAACTCTGCTCATCCACGCCGCCCGCCCCGACGAATGGGTCTATTTCACCGCCGTGATCTGGGCGCTCGTCGCCATCGCCGTGAAAAACGGGGGCGAGGTCTGGCTGGTGACCGGCGTCGCGGCCCTCGGCGCCGTGGTCCTCACAGCCCTCATGGTGCGCAGCGTCTTCCGCCACCGTTTCGGCGAAAGTGTCCCGCGCGGCGTGCCGCATGCGCCGGAGGGCATGAACAAAGGTTGAGCAATCAAGAGGAAACCGCGCGCCCGAAACACCAAGGCGCGCGGCCGTTTCGCGTCATATGGAATTCATATGCGGATCATATGCCAATCATATGGCCGGTGAATGGGGTTTCGACCGTTAAGAAAGCGGCTGACATCGCCGTCACGCGGGGCCGACATGCGCCATGGCGAGGCGCAGCACACGGTCCACGTCCTGGCTCATCTCCAACCGCTTTTCGAGAACCTCGGTGACCGCAACCCACGCCGCCGCCGCCGCATCGTCCGCGGCAACCGGATCGCCGGTTTCATAGGCGCACAAAACAGCCGCCAGATCAAAGGCATAGCCGGGCGCGTCGATGGGCAGCACGTCCAGAACCGTTTCGGCGCGCGCGGTCACGCCGGTCTCTTCCCAAAGCTCCCGCGCGGCGGCATCCAGCGGGGTTTCGCCCAGCTCGACATGCCCGCCCGGATAGCCCCAAAGCCCGGCGTCCGGTTGCTTTTTCCGTTTGACCAGAAGCACTTGACCGGCCTGAACGACCACCGCCATGGCCGCCGATACCCGGGTCATTCCGCCGCCGCGCGTTTCGGCTTGAGCATATCCTTGAGATACCGCCCGGTGTGCGAGGCTTCGACAGCAGCGACATCCTCAGGCGTGCCGGTCGCCACCAATGTGCCGCCACCATCGCCGCCTTCAGGCCCGATATCCAAAAGCCAGTCGGCCGTTTTCACCACATCGAGGTTATGCTCGATCACGACGACCGTATTGCCCTGATCGACAAGCTCGTGCAGCACTTCGAGAAGCTTCTTCACGTCCTCGAAATGAAGCCCCGTCGTCGGCTCATCAAGGATATAAAGCGTGCGACCCGTCGACCGTTTCGACAGCTCCTTGGACAGTTTCACACGCTGGGCTTCCCCGCCCGAAAGCGTCGTCGCCTGCTGGCCCACCTTGATGTAGCCGAGTCCAACGCGCATCAGCGCATCCATCTTCTCACGGATGCTCGGCACCGCCTTGAAGAACGCCTGCGCCTCTTCAACCGTCATATCAAGAACGTCGGCTATACTCTTGCCTTTGAACCGGATTTCGAGCGTCTCTCGATTGTAGCGCGCGCCCTTGCAAGTTTCGCATTCGACATAGACATCGGGCAGGAAGTGCATCTCGATCTTGATGACACCATCGCCCTGACAGGCCTCGCAGCGCCCGCCCTTGACGTTGAACGAAAACCGCCCCGGCTTGTAGCCGCGCGTCTTGCTCTCCGGCAGGCCCGCGAACCAATCGCGGATCGGTGTGAAGGCCCCGGTATAGGTCGCCGGGTTCGAGCGCGGCGTGCGCCCGATGGGCCGCTGGTCGATGTCGATAACCTTGTCCAGATGCTCCAGCCCCTTGATCGTCTCACAGGGCGCGGGCGTCTGCCGGGCACCGTTCAACGCCATCGACGCGGTCTTGAACAGGGTTTCGATGGTCAGGGTCGACTTCCCGCCGCCCGACACGCCGGTCACGCAAACGAACTTGCCCAAGGGAAAGTCGGCGGTCACGGACTTGAGGTTGTTGCCGGTCGCCTTGACCACCGAAACCGTCTTTCCGTTACCCGCGCGCCGCTCGGCCGGAACACCGATTTCCCGTGCCCCGACGAGGTATTGGCCGGTGATCGACGCCGGGTCCGCCGCGATCTCGGAGGGCGTGCCTTTGGCAACCACCTGACCACCGTGCACCCCCGCACCAGGGCCGATATCGAAGACGTAATCCGCCTCGCGGATCG
>DOUP01000033.1 GCA_003520545.1 Maritimibacter sp.
AAGCGCTTGTCGATGTTGATGCCCAAAAGGCCCACGGTTTCCCGGTCCGCCATGCCTGCGCGCACAACCATCCCGAAGGTGGTAAAGCGAAGGAAGGCAAAAACCGCACCGATTACAATGGCCGAGAAGGCAAAGTAGACGAGGCGCCAGTAGGGATAGATGATGACGTTGGGATCAAACCCCAGCATCGTCCCGAAATCAAAACTGCCCTTGAATGCATCCGGTGCCGAGGTGGGGATCGGGTTGGCACCGTAATAATGCTTGATCAGCTCTTGCATCACAATTGCCAAGCCAAAGGTCACGAGGATCTGGTCAGCGTGGGGACGTTTATAGAAGTGTTTGATCAACCCGCGTTCCATAGCATAACCGACAAACAGCATAATTGGGATGGAAAAGAGAATGGCCAATGGAACCGACCAATCAATGATCGATGCCCCCATCTCTGGTCCAAACCAGCTTTCCACATAAGGTGTCTTGACCTTCAGCGGGTTGCCAAGAAAGTCGGTCTGTGTCGGATCAAGCGTCTCAAAGCTGATGCTAAACAGGCGTTGCATTGTAACAGCGCAGAAGGCGCCGATCATGAACAAGGCCCCGTGGGCAAAGTTCACAACACCCAATGTGCCGAAGATGAGAGTAAGCCCAAGCGCGATCATCGCGTAGGCAGAGCCCTTGTCGAGCCCGTTCAAGGTCTGAAGAAGAATGGCGTCCATAGTCCCCACCATTAAGTATGATTTGAGAGCCGGGCCCCATGAATGGGGCCGGTTCAGGTGTCCCGCGCACCAGGGCGCGCGGGTCGATTTTTTTGAAAGTTAACGCTTAGCCTGCGTTACATTGACCCAGGTTTCCACCCGCAAACATCGGGTGCTCCGGATCATAGGTCACTTGCTCTGCAGGGGTGATTTCCACCACTTCCAGAAGGTCAAATTCTGATGTTGGGTTGTCTTTACCCTTCACGACCAACACGTCTTTAAAGCACTGGTGGTCGTCGGCGCGGTAAACTGTTTTACCATTGCCCAGACCATCAAATTCAAAGCCTTCCAAAGCTTCACCAACACCACAAGGATTGTGGGTGCCAGCACGCTCACATGCATCAGCATAAAGCAGGGTCTGACAGTACACGGTGTGGGCTGCCTGCGATGGCGGGAAGCCGTATTTTGTGCCGAAGGATTTCACGAACGCAGCCGAACCTTCATCGGTCAGGGACCAATGCCAGTTGGTCGAACCGAGAATGCCTTTGATGTTTTCACCAGCACCACGTGCCATCAGGCGCGAGAACAATGGAACAACAATTTCAAAGTTACGGCCATTGACCTGTTTTTCACGCAGACCAAACTGAACGGCGTTGGTCAGCGAGTTCACCATGTTGCCGCCGTAGTGGTTCAGAACCAGAACATCCGCGTCTGTTTGCAGAACCGGCGTGATGTAGGATGAGAAGTCGGTGGCTGACAGAGGTGTCTTCACCGCGTTCACAGTTTCCCAACCCAAAGCTTCGGTGGAGGCTTTGATGCTTTCTTCCTGTGTCCAACCCCATGTGTAGTCAGCGGTCAGGTGATAGGCTTTACGGTCGGTGCCGTAGCGCGCCGCAAGCACAGGCGCCAAAGCAGCGCCCGACATATAAGCGTTAAAGAAGTGACGGAAGCCGTTGGCTTTTTTATCTTTACCGGTGGTGTCGTTCGAGTGGGTCAGGCCCGCCATGAAGATCACGCCAGCTTCCTGACACAGACCTTGAACAGCGATCGCAACACCCGAAGAAGAGCCGCCAGTGATCATCACTGCGCCGTCTTTTTCGATCATCGATTTGGCTGACGCGCGCGCCGCGTCTGATTTGGTTTGGGTGTCACCGGTCACATATTCGACCTTCTTACCCAAGATACCGTTCCCCTGAAGCGCCTTGGAGCTGAAGGTGTTCAGCATGCCGCCGTCGCCTTCGCCGTTCAGATGCTCAACAGCCAGCTGATAGGCGCGCAGCTCATCTGCACCCTCGTCCGCATATGGGCCGGTTTGTGGTACGTTAAAGCCAAGGGTGACGGAGCCACCGGTGGGTTCATTTGTATAAGCAGCAGCTGACGAGGCTGTGAAAATCGTCGGCAGCGCAACGCTTGCACCAGCAACAGCGCTGGTTTTGAGCAAGCCGCGACGCGTGAAATTCGAATTGGACATGTAATCCTCCCGTTTGGTCATTTTTGGGTTCGCACCTCCTCCGCGCGCACCCATGTTCTTTTACAGAACACATTCATCTTACGTTGGGGAATGAAAATTTCGCAACAAGGGCTTTTAAAATAACGATAATTTTGTTAATGAATGAACAGATGAATTAACTATCTTGTAAAGTTTTTTTCTCGCAAGTGCAGAAAGCCCCTCAAATAACAAGGAAAACCCATGCCCCAGTCGCGCCTGACCGGAAGCCGAATTCGCGAAAGACGCCTGTATTTAGGGGTGAAACAGGCCGCCGTTGCGCGTGGGGTTGGAATATCGGCGGCTTACCTGAATTTGATTGAGCACAATCGCCGCAGAATCGGCGGCAAGCTTTTGAATGATTTGGCCAAGGCCTTGTCGGTTGATCCTGTACAGTTGACCGAGGGGGCTGAGGACGCGCTGGTTGGCACATTGCGGGATGCCGCCGTGCGCGTTCCTCAAGCGGGGGCAGAGACCGAAAAGGTAGAGGATTTGGCTGGGCGCTTTCCCGGATGGACAAGTTTGATCGCTGCTCAGCACAGGCGGATTGAAGAGTTGGAATTAACGGTTGAAACCCTGACGGACCGGTTCACCCATGACCCGCAGCTTGCCGCGAGCCTACATGAGGTGATTTCCACCGTAACCGCCATTCGGTCCACCGCATCTATTCTTTCAGAAGGGCAGGACATCGACCCGGAGTGGCAGGCACGGTTTTTGCGAAACATGCGCGAAGAAAGCCGCCGATTGTCAGATTCCGCGCAAGGGTTGGTGGATTACCTGGATACCGGGACCGATCTGGAAACCACCCCCTTGGTGCCGCAAGAAGAACTGGCGGGGTTCCTATCTGACCACAATCACCACTTTCCTGCGCTTGAAGATGGGTTTCTTGATTTAGGTGGCCAGATCGCACGATTGGTTTCCGGATCAGAGCATTTGCAAACAGGCGAGGCGCGGATCCTCGCGAAAGCTTGGTTGGAGCGGTATGTTGAGGACGCGCTGGCCTTGCCGCTGGATGGGTTCTTACAGGAATGGCGTCGCGTTCCAGGGGATGCAGCAGCCCTTGCCGGGATGTTTCGCCAACCGCTTGATCGGGTGTTGCGTCGCGCGGCCTGTTTGCCTGGCGAAAAAGATGCTGATGGAAAATCTGTGCGTGGCCCCGGGTTGCTCATTTGCGATGGGGCAGGGGCGATCACCTATCGGCGGCCGGTGTCGGGGTTTGCTTTGCCGCGGTTTGGGGCAGGCTGCCCGCATTGGCCCATGTATCACGCATTGGCGCGCCCCGGGTCGCCGGTTTCGGGTTTGGTAGAAATGGGCGGGCGCACGCCAAAACGGTTCTTATGTCTTGCCATCGCCAGTACCTTTGGCGCGCCACGCTTTGATGTCGCGCCCTTGATCGAAGTAACCATGCTGATCCTGCCGGAAGATGAAGCCGCACCCTTTGGGGGGCGTGCTGCCAAAGTGGGGTCCTCATGTCGGGTGTGTGCGCTTGCTGATTGCGCGGCTCGGCGTGAACCGTCGATCCTGAGCGATGCGCAGTGATGGGTGTCATGCAGGGAAGCGGATCTTAAATGATCAAGTCTTTTGACATGCGCCGCAGTTTTTCTCATAGTTGCATGGGGACCGGCGGCGCAGATCGCCTTCTGGGGCGGATCTGGGGAGGAAAATGGACCATATGACCGATCAGACGTCTGATCTAAAGATCGGGGGCGACCCCGAACCAACAGTGGCGGTAACTCTGCCTCGGCATGTTTTGGTGATCGAAGATGAACCCAACATCATTGAAGCAATCAGCTTTATCCTTAGCCGCGATGGTTGGGTTGTCGCCACGCATTCAAACGGCGAAACGGCGGTGGAGGCTGTGCTGAAGCTGAGGCCAGACGCGCTGATCCTTGACGTGATGCTGCCAGGGCGGTCGGGATATGATATCTTGCAAGATTTACGTGCGAATGAGACAACAAAGGACCTTCCGGTGCTGATGCTGACCGCGCGTGGTCAGAAAAATGACCGCGAATTGGCCGAGCGACTTGGGGTAAATAAATTCATGACCAAGCCGTTTTCCAATGCAGAAGTATTGGAAACGATGCGTGCGCTTATAGAGGCGTAAAGCAGAAATGAGCCCATCTCGTGAACCTTTGTTTCTGGCGCGACAGAATTATCGACGTCGACGGATTGCAGATGCCGCACGGTTGCTGCCGTTTCTGGGGGTAATCTTGTTCATGCAGCCGTTGTTGGCGGCGGGGCAAGGGGGCAATGGTACGGCGGGTTGGCTGGTCTATGTCTTTGTGGTCTGGGTTATGTTGATTGTGGTGGCCGCGATTTTGTCGCGACGGCTCGCAAAAACAGGATCAGATGAAGTATCTCCACCGGGGTATGGCGTGGAGGACGCGCGCTGATGGCGCTGCCGTTCAACATTCTGGTTCTGGTCTGCCTTGCTTATGTGGTGTTCCTGTTTTTGGGGGCGTTTGGTGCGGATAAACGGGCCAGTCAAGGGGGATCCAACTGGTTGGGTCTACCGCTGATCTATACGCTATCGCTGTCTGTTTACTGTACTGCCTGGACCTTCTACGGAGCCGTTGGGTATGCGGCGCGTTCAGGGTTGGAATATGTTACAATCTACCTGGGGCCGACCTTGGTGATGATCGGCTGGTGGTGGATTTTACGTAAACTGGTGCGGATTGGCCGGGCGCAACGGGTCACTTCGATCGCGGATCTGATCTCCTCGCGTTATGGAAAGTCAAACGGGCTTGGTGTGCTGGTCACTTTGCTAGCTGTTGTCGGAACGACGCCCTATATTGCCCTTCAACTTCAATCTGTTACACTGTCGTTTGCCGTTTTTGCTGCCGCTGCGCCTGGTGGGTTTGAGGGCGCTGATCTGTCTGCGACCGCGCTTTGGGTGGCGGTTGGGCTTGCGCTGTTCACCATCCTTTTTGGTACGCGAAATCTAGATGCCAATGAACGCCACCACGGCGTTGTTACCGCGATTGCGGTTGAGGCTGTGGTGAAATTAGTGGCGTTGATGGCGGTCGGGATCTTTGTGGTTTGGGGCGTGGCCGGGGGCACCACCGAAATTGCAAGCATGATTGCTGACAGCCCCATTTCCAATTGGAACATCAATCCCGGGCGTTGGGCGGGACTGACCTTTCTGTCGGCGGCCGCCTTTCTGACCTTGCCGCGAATGTTTCAGGTGCTAGTTGTTGAGAATGTAGATGAGCGCCAATTGGCCACGGCGTCCTGGGCGTTCCCTACGTACCTCATGCTGATGAGCCTCTTTGTTGTCCCTATCGCGGTTGCGGGCCTTAATGTTTTGCCGCCTGATGCCAATCCAGACCTCTTCGTGCTGACTTTGCCGCTACACTACAACCAACAGGGCTTGGCGATGCTGTCGTTCTTGGGGGGGTTCAGTTCGGCTACATCCATGGTCATCGTGGCGTCGATTGCTCTGTCCACCATGGTGTCAAACCACATTGTCATGCCGATCTGGCTGTCGGCACGCTCCGGAGGGGCCACCATGTCGGGCGATGTGCGGCAGTTGGTCCTGGTCGCGCGCCGGGTCTCCATCGCGGGGGTCCTGGTGCTTGGCTGGCTTTATTACCGAATGTCGGGCGGCGGCGCAGCATTGGCGGCAATCGGCCTGATCTCGTTCGCCGGCGTTGCGCAAGTGCTGCCCGCGATGATCGGGGGGCTGTTCTGGCGCGGTGCGACCCGCGTTGGCGCGGCGGCCGGTTTGATCGTTGGGTTCGCGATCTGGGCCTACAGCCTGTTCCTCCCGTCCTTTGGTGAAACGGGCATCATGTCGGACGCGGTCATGGCCGATGGGCCGTTCGGGATCGGCTGGCTCCGTCCGCAAGCCCTGATGGGGGTCGACGGGCTCGATCCGGTGGTGCACGCGATCTTCTGGTCCATGGTCTCCAACACCACGGTCTTTGTCCTGGGGTCGATCCTGTCGTTTCCCCGACCCGTCGAGCGGCTTCAGGGCGCGCAATTCGTCAACGTGTTCGAGCATTCTGCCACGGCACAGGGCTGGACCAGGGGCACCGCGGAAAGCGAGGACCTCCTGGTCATGGCGCAGCGGATCATGGGGGCCTCAGAGGCGCAGGCGCTGTTTCAGTCCGAAACCGAGCGGCAGGGGCGGGAAGGGTATCTTCCGGATACCACGCCCGATTTCCTGCAGCGGCTGGAGCGACAATTGTCCGGCTCCGTTGGTGCGGCCACTGCGCACGCCATGGTGAGCCAGATCGTTGGCGGCAGTTCGGTCTCGGTCGATGACCTGATGGCCGTTGCGGACGAGGCGCAGCAAATCCTGGAGTATTCCAACCAGCTCGAAGTGAAATCCGAAGAGCTGACCCGCACCATGCGGCAGCTTTCAGAAGCGAACGAAAAGCTGACGGCGCTGTCGATCCAGAAGGATGCGTTCCTGAGCCAGATCAGCCACGAGCTCCGGACCCCGATGACCTCGATCCGGGCGTTTTCGGAAATCCTGCGTGAGGGTGGACTGGATGATTCTGGCCAGGCGAAATACGCGGGTATCATTCAGAACGAAGCGATCCGGCTGACACGGCTGCTCGACGATCTTCTGGATCTCTCGGTTCTCGAAGCCGGACAGGTCACGCTCAACATGCGGCGCGTCCGGTTGAACGAGGTGCTCGACAGCGCGGTGACCGCGATAGGGGCGGACCGGGACACGGGCGGCCTGGCGATCGTGCGCACTGTCGCGCGGGAAGATGTCGAGGTGACCACGGACCCGGATCGGTTGTCGCAGGTTTTCATCAATATCATCGCCAATGTTCGCAAATACTGCGATGCGGCGTCGCCCGAGCTGCGGATTATCGTGCGCCAGGGCAAGGACGGCGTGGATGTGGATTTCATCGACAACGGCAAGGGAATTCCAAAGGAGAGCCAGTCGATGATTTTCGAGAAATTCTCGCGGTTGACGGATCACCAGAAGGCCGGGGGCGCGGGGCTGGGGCTGGCGATCTGTCGTGAGATCATGGTCAAGCTCGGTGGCGCCATCGCCTATCTCCCCGGCCAGGGCGGGGCCGCGTTCCGGGTGAGCTTGCCACGGTAGGCTAAACCCTTTGTAAACCTTGTTCTGTCAGGCTTGCGGTTGAAAAATCGAGTTTTTGGCGAGGAACATGGCGGACGGAAGCCCAAGCGTAATGCGACGAAAGGCGGGGGCAGGGCGCCCATTGCCCGAGATCGGCGCGCCGACGGCGACCCGTATCCTGCGTGGCGCGCTCATGCAGGCGGGGGAGGATGTCGCGGCGCTCACCATCGTTGCAGGCCAGCCCGAGGAAACCCGCGTGACGCTTGACCCGATGGTGGAGGGGATAGAGGCGCAGGCGCTCATGTGCCTTCTCGAAGGTCCTCAAGCCGCCTACGGTCTTGCGATCCTCGACCCGCAGGCGATGGCGGCCCTGATCGAGGTTCAAACCACCGGTCGCGTCGGCACGCGCCCGGCCGACGCGCGCGCGCCGACCCGCACTGACGCGATCATGTGCGCGGATTTCATTGATCGCACGCTTGAGTTGCTTGAGCAGGGTGCGACAGAAGCCGAATTGGACCTCTTGCCAGTTCTGGCAGGGTTTCGATATGCGCTCGCGCTGCCCGAACCCCGCGCCATATCGCTCACGCTTCCCGACATTCCCTATCGGCAGTTCAGCGTGTCTTTGGACCTGGGGCGCGGCGCGAAACAGGGGAAGATCGATGTGGTCCTTCCCTACGACGGTCCGGGGCGTGGACGGGGGGGCGCCGGGATCGACCCGCAGGTTTTCACCGAGGCACTGGGCGATGTGGTCGGGACCACGACTGCGCGGCTTTTGGGGACATTGCATCGTATCGAGCTGCCCTTGGCGGAGGTGGCCGCGCTTGAGGTCGGGAGCCTTGTGCCGATACCGAAAGAGGCGCTCTCGCACGTTGCCATCGAAGACATCGACGGTCGGACGATCATGCGCGGGCGTCTCGGTCAGCAAGGGGGCAATCGGGCGCTACGCATCGGAGTGCCGGCCGGCGCAGGCGCGGTTTCCATCGCTCTGGAGCCGCAGGACAGGCCCGCCGCCCTGGCCGCGCCGGGTGGCATGATCCCGCTTGAAGACACGCTTGGTGGAATGCCTGACCTTGCCGATGCGGGGCACTTGGGCGACACTTCTGACAACATGACCATGGAGGATATGGGTGAACCGGGTCCATTGGACCTGGACCTTGGGGCGCATAGCGATGGCCTGGAGGCGCTTAGCGACGTGACGGATGACGTGCCGGACCTGGATGATCTGCCCGATCTGGCGAGTTTGGGCACCGAGTGAACACCAACGACAACAGGGTTGACTTCGATCAAGGCTGAAACCGCGCTTTTGCGGGATAGTCGGTCGGATTTTCCCAAAGGATGGAACCTATGCCAGATACTTCGAAATACCGTGCCCAACTCGAAACGCGCCTTGGCGAACTGACCGAGCGTCTGCGCGAGTTGGATAAGGAGCTCGACAGCCACCAGTCCAAGGACTGGGAAGAATTGGCGACGGAGCGTGAAGAAGACGAAGTCCTGGAGCGCATGGGATCGACCGGCCAGGCCGAGATCGCCCAGATCAAAGCCGCGCTCGCCCGAATGGAAGAGGGCGAATACGGGTTCTGCGCCAAGTGCGGCGACGAAATCGCCGAAGATCGGCTCGATCTTTTGCCCCAGACGCCGTTTTGCGCCAAGTGTGCTGCGAAAGCGTGAGTGAGGAGGACCGGGACGGGAGGCCCGAGACAATGACGAAACAGGACCTGGCGGCGACGACGGCTGCCCTGTTAGACGAGATATCCGTCGATCCCATGGATTGGCGTGCCTATACCGAACGGCTGGAGATGGTCATCATCGCTCATGAGAGATTGGGCGAAAAGCTCCCCGGTGCGCTCAAGGTCTATGCCGATTGGCTGGACGAGGAACAGAGCGAGGCGCGATACGAAAACATGCCCGTCTGACCGCCACGCCCACACGGCGCGGCACGTGGCTGTCCCGTTGCATAGGGCGGGCAGAGGACCTATCGTAGCAGGGATTTTGGCGCATTCAGGTTTTGAAATCCAATGGACGCTGGTCCCGCTGAGGCGGAAACGAATTCTGGTTTGGTGAGATACGAAACGCGCGAAGGCGTGGCTCTGATCACCGTGACCAATCCTCCGGTCAACGCGCTTGTGCAACCGGTCCGTGCGGGTATTTCCGAAGCGATCGCACGGGCTGAACGCGACGAGGCGGTCGGCGCTGTCGTGATCAACGCGGAGGGCCGCACATTCCCGGCGGGTGCCGATGTGCGCGAATTCACCCTGGAAAGCGCCCACCCCACGCTCGGTGAGCTGTGCCGCCAGGTGGAAGCCTGTTCGAAACCCGTGGTCGCGGCGATCCATGGCACCGCTCTCGGAGGCGGGTTCGAACTGGCCTTGGCGGCGCATTACCGGATGGCATTGGCCGGCGCGCGGTTTGGGTTCCCCGAAATCACGCTTGGCCTCGTTCCCAACGCGGGCGGGAGCCAGCGGCTTCCGCGCATTGTTGGCGCGCGGGTGGCGCTCGACCTTCTTGTGAGCGGTGCTCCCATAGATGCGGCGCGGGCGCAGGCGGCGGGGTTGGTCGACAAGGTCGTGATGAAGAACCTTGAGCGGGCGGCTTTCGGCACGGCCCGCAATATGGCGGAGGACGGCTTGAGCGCGCGCCCGACACGGGACGAAACCAAGGGGTTCGCGGATCCGGCACGGTATCTGGAGCTGGTCGAGGCGCGCCGCAAGGTGACGGCGCGGGACGCATTGCCGGCGGTGGGGCGCGTGATCGATCTCGTCGAAACCGCGCTCCTTCTACCGTTCGAGGCAGGCCTGGAAGTCGAACATGTCGCCTACCAGGATTTGGTCAATGCGCCCGAAGCGCGGGGCCTGCGGCATGCGTTCCTGGCGGAGCGACGGGCCGGCCGCACCGACGTGGTCGCAGGCGTGCATCCGCGACCGGTGTCGGTGATCGGCGTGGTCGGCGCGGGACCACTGGCGCGGGACGTTGCCATGTCGGCGCTCGCGGCGGGGGCTTCGGTCAAGGTTGTTCTGGAGGACGATCCCGCGCTCGGTCGCGTTCAGGGTCGGATCGAAGCGGTCCTGGGCAAGGCGGTCGAAGCCGGGCGGCTGGCCGGTGCGGTGCGCGATGAGCGGTTGTCGCGGCTCGTGATCGCAGACACCTATGACGCTCTTGCGGATGCGGACGTGGTGATCGAAGCGCTTCCCGAGGACGCGGTGCGCAAGAGCCATGTGCTCGCCCGCGTCGGCGCACGCGCGCTGGCCAAAGCCATTTTCGCCAGTTCGACGGCCGAATGCGACGTGCCCACGTTGGCGACAGCGTCGCGTCATCCCGAAGCCTTCGCCGCGATGCACTTCATCGCACCCGCCGACCGAAATCGGCTGGTCGAGATCGCGGCGACGGAGGATACCGCACCGGATGTCTTGGCCACCCTTTTGGCGTTGGCGCGAAAAATGGGCAAAGGGCCTGTACTGACCAAGCCGCGCTCCGGGCTCGTGTTCAACCGGATGGTCACCGCTTACTACTCTGCCGCCGCGCTCCTCTTGGAGCAGGGGGCGGGTCCGTCAGACGTCGATGCGGCCATGCGGGATTTCGGAATGCCCCTGGGACCGTTTCAGGCGCAGGACATCGCTGGTCTCGACGCGGTCTGGGGCTTGCGGGCCGAAGACTGCGCTTCGCGCATTCCGCTCCTGATGATCGAGAACGCCTGGTACGGGAAACGCACGGGGCAGGGTTATTACCGTTACGAAGAGGGCGCCAAGGGCGGCCGCGCGGCGCCAGATGTGCTTCAGATGATCCGGGAGTTGCGTGACGAGCGCGGGCTGCGCTCCCGAAGCTTCACCGTCGAGGAAATCCAGGATCGTTGCCTGTTTGCAATGGCGAACGAAGGGGCGCGGCTTGTGCAGTCCGGGACGGTGGCGCGCCCCTCGGATGTGGATGCGGTCATGCTCTTGGGGCTTGGTTTTCCGCGCCGGTGGGGTGGGCCGATGCTGATGGCGGACCTTGCCGAGCCACTTCAGGTGCGCAAGACGATGACCGAATGGTCGAAGGAAGACCCGTTCTGGACCCCGGCCGGGCTTTGGGACGACATGATAAAATACGGGCGCACCTTTGAAGACATGGACGCCGCGCCTTAGGGGGCGTCAGGCGAGGATCACGCCGACGATCACGAGGATCAGGCCAAAGGCCGACAACATCAACGCGCCGAAGTTCAGGACCATCGCGCCGCGCACCGCCTCGCGAAGCGCGTCGTCATCCAGCCCGGCCCGCTTTGCTTTGAGCACACGCAGGCCGCTCACGACCAGTCCGACAAGGCCGACCACCGAAATGACGGCGCCGATATAGATCAGGATTTCCATGGCCCAGCGACCTAGCGCGGGAACCCGCNNACACCAAGGTCATGCGCAAGGTCATCGCGCTGCGCAAGCGCGACAAGGACGACATCGCCGAGGAAGAGGCGGTGCTGGAGATGTACAAGGAAGCGCTGGGCATGTGAGCCGCGCAGAGTTCCACGTGACGAAGGCCCCGCATCGTCGGGGCCTTTTTGTGCGCGTCAGGACGTGATGAGCGTCACGCCCGGAATGCGGGCGATTTCGAGCA
Source organism: Maritimibacter sp. (assembly GCA_003520545.1). GTDB lineage: Bacteria > Pseudomonadota > Alphaproteobacteria > Rhodobacterales > Rhodobacteraceae > Maritimibacter. The sequence goes on from DOUP01000033.1 coordinate 11,801, forward strand.
GGTCGTCTTCGTAAGAGGCCGACAGCATTTCGACGATCTCATCGGTCCAGCCCGGCAGGTCGATGGTGTCTTCCACCGCGTCGGCGATCGCGTATTTGTCGAGGAATGCCGCCAGGATACGCCGCCGTTGGATTTCATTCACAGGCTGGTTTTCGGCCATGTAGGCGCGCAGGCGTTTGACGCCCTCCCGCTCCATGATCTGCGCGATGATGTCGAGACCGCCCTTGAACAGGATGCGCATGTCGAGACCGGTTATCTCATGCATGACCTGCGGCCAGATGAGCGGCGTATCCTCGTTGCACCAGACGGTGATCGGGCAATCCGGGTTGGATTCGCGAATGTCGCGGATCACGTCGGACCAGACCAGACCGTGCAGGTTCAGGTTGGCCATGATCTGCGTGGTGTTGAGATCGCTGTACTTGGTCAGAAACGCGGGCACGAATGTGGCCGGATCGCGGATCGCCATGAAGAACTCGACCTGATGGTCCGGGAAGATGTTGTGAAGCTTCTGTGCTTTTTCCCCGGCTGCCGGATACAGAAGCCCTCCTTCGAGCACGCGGCGCGCGCCGGACAGGAAATTGTCGAACGACAACACGAGACGGTCAGGATCGGTGCCGTCGAGGATTTTCTCCAGCACCACGTCCTGCGTTTCGAGCGAGGCTTTGCCGGTCCCGAGTTTCACGGTGACATCCGCGATAAGCTTGCGGTAGGTCGACGGACCGGGAACCGCGACGCCTTCGCTGTTGAAAATCTGGGTGTTCTTCAGGAGGGATTTGACGAGCTGGTCTTCGTCCGTGCAATGCGCCCCGATGTGGTAAATGATCTGCATTGGCTGCCGTGGTCCTCTTTGGTCCGCAATATAACTGCTTTTCTGGACAGTTAAACCGGTTTCGGTTTAAGGGTGCTCCATGATCACCGACGAAAAGACTCAGCCTTTGCGGGGCCGCTTTTCCGTAGCCTTGCCGGGGCCATGGACCTCTGGTGCTGTTCTGATCGCCCTTTTGGTCGTTGGTCCAATTGCGGCGGTTGTCTGGATGGCCTTCAACCCGGTTGAAAACGTCTGGCCGCACCTGATGAGTACGACCCTTCCTCGCTACATGCTTAATACGCTGATTTTGGGGCTCTCCGTGGCCGTCTTGGCGGCAGCGGTTGGGACGGGGTCGGCCTGGCTCGTCACAATGTACCGCTTTCCGGGGGCGCGGGCATTGGAATGGCTCTTGCTCACGCCCTTGGCGATCCCGGCCTATGTGGGGGCTTACGCGCTGGTTGATTTCCTGGAGTACTCCGGGCCGGTTCAGACTGGCCTGCGGGGGATATTCGGGTGGGAGAACGCGCGCGACTATTGGTTTCCTGAAATCCGTTCGCGGTGGGCAGCGGTCATGGTGCTTACCGCAGCCCTTTCGCCCTATGTCTATTTGCTCACGCGGCAAGCGTTTCGCGAGCAGTCTGGCGGTGTCTACGAAGTCGCGCGGGCCTTGGGATCGGGCGCGTTCGGTCGTTTTTTCCGCGTGGGCCTTCCGCTTGCGCGACCGGCAATCGCGGCGGGCGGTGCGATTGTCATGATGGAGACCCTGGCTGACTTCGGAACGGTGGATTTCTTCGCCGTGCAGACACTGACGACGGGTATCTTCACGACCTGGCTGGAGATGGGCAACGCAGGTGGCGCCGCCCAGATCGCGATGGTCATTCTTGGCCTGGTTCTCGTGCTGACGGCCCTGGAGAAGGTTTCGCGCCGCAAATCACGCTTTTACCAGTTGGAGCGACAGCGGCGACCCGTGGACCGGATCACGTTGACCGGCCTCAAGGGCTGGCTCGCTACCTTTGCCTGCGTGATCCCTTTCGCGGTCGGTTTCGTGTTGCCGGTGTCCGTCCTTGGCTGGCACGCTGTCATGAACGCCGAAGGTTGGCTCGCGCCGGGGTTGCTGCGCGCGCTGGGGCATACGATCACGGTTGGCGGCATTGCGGCGGTCGTGACCGTTCTGGCCGCGCTATTCCTCGTCTATGGTGTGCGTCTGACGGGCGCGCGGGCCCCGCGCTACCTGCTCCCGGTTTCGACGGTGGGCTACGCCGCGCCGGGCGCGGTGCTGGCGGTGGGCATCCTGATCCCGCTCGCAGTGATCGACAACTGGCAGGCCGATACGATCCTGGCGCTGACCGGTTGGGATCCGGGGCTGGTGCTGACCGGGACAGCCTTCGCCGTGATCTACGCCTACGCGGTGCGGTTCTTCGCGATCGCCCAGAACGCGACGGATGCGGCGATGGAGCGGGTCTCTCCGAGCCTTCCGATGGCGGCGCGGTCGCTCGGCCGGTCCGCTGGTGGCGCGCTGCGCGAGGTCTACGTGCCGCTCATTCGCGGGTCGGTAGGAACGGCGCTCCTCCTCGTGTTCGTGGACTGCGTGAAAGAGCTTCCGGCGACCTTGCTGCTCCGGCCGTTCAACTACAATACGCTCTCGACGCGGGTGTACGAGAAGGCCTCGCTCGAACAGATCGGCGAGGCGGCTCCTGCCGCGATCCTCGTGATTCTGGTGGGCTTGGTCGCCGTTGGCTTCCTCGCCCGCGCGAACCGCTGAGGGGTCCAAAACGGA
>DOUP01000068.1 GCA_003520545.1 Maritimibacter sp.
GTGGAGCCGGTGAAGCTGACCACACGGACGCGCGGGTCATGCAGCATGTGGTCCACGAGCGCGCCGGTGCGGCGCGAGGGGAGCACGTTGACGAGGCCCTTGGGCACGCCCGCCTCTTCCAGAAGCGGCATGAGCGCGAGCATCGTGAGCGGGGTTTCCGAGGCCGGTTTGATGATGACGCCACAGCCAGCCGCCAGGGCTGGCGCGATCTTGCGGGTGCCCATGGCGGCGGGATAGTTCCACGGTGTGATCAGAACGGCGAGGCCAGCAGGCTTGTGTTGCACCACGATGCGCGCGCCGGATGCGGGGGCGTGGGTGATCAGGCCGTCGGCCCGCACGGCTTCCTCGGCGAACCAGCGGAAAAACTCGGCGGCATAAGTCGCCTCGCCCCGCGCGTCCACGCCCGCCTTGCCGTTTTCCAGCGTGATGAGGTTGGCGAAATGGTCGAGCCGGGCGGTCATAAGCTCCCACGCCTTGCGCAGGACTTCGGAGCGTTCGCGCGGTGTGCGGGCGGCCCAGTCGGCCATGGCGGCCTCGGCGGCATCAAGAGCCGCGTCGGCGTCCGCAATGTCGGCGGAGGCGACCGAGGCGAGCACCTCTTCGGTGGCCGGGTTGAGCACGTCGAAACGATCCGCGCCTGCGCGCCATTCGCCGTTGATGTAGAGATCGGTGTAGTCCATGTCGGCCTCCGAGTGGGTCAGAGCAGGTGGCGGATGGGGTCTTCCACCCGGCCTGCGAAGTCAGTGATAAGTTGGATCGCCGTTGCCGCGTCCATCTGTGCGGGTGCGCATTCGAGCGTGATCGAGACGCCTTTACCGGTGGCCATCAGGGTGAGGACGGGTGTGTCCTCGGCTCCCATGTCGACCGCGCTAAGGCGTGAGGCGCGCAGGTCGCGCAGGAGGAGGACGGGCGTGTCCTCGGTCTCGGTGACCTGTGCAAGTGACCTGGATGCGATAGCGAATGTTTTCGACGGACCAAAGCGTTCCACGGCGACCGGCCCCTTTGTTGCGAGCGAGGTAGCGGCGAGACCGGCGAGCAGCGCGTCGGCATCCGTGAGCCCGTGAGCTTCAGCAGCCCATGCGAAGAAGTCGGGCAGGCCGTCCTGCGTCGTCTCGGCGGTGAGGCGGCGGGCGGCCGCGACGGCGCCCTGGGGCGCGGTGGCCGGGTCGGGCAGGGCGCGCAGGGTTTCGATGTCGGCTGCGTGATAGGGCTGCGGATAGCTCGCTTCGGCAAGCCGGGCGAGGTCCAGGCCCTGTTCCAACGCCAGTCGCCGCGTTTTTGGCGAGGCCAGGATGCGGTCGCCGCTGGCGCGCGGTGCAGGGGCCGCCGGTCTTGGCGCGCTGGCCGGTTTGTCGGATTTTGGCGCAGGTTCCTTGGCGTTGTCCGGCACGGGTTTGGCCGGGGGCGGGGTCGCGGCCGATTGCGCGCGTGCGACGGGGGTGGCGGGTGCCGTGTCGCTGATGATCGCGACGGGGTTGCCCACCGGAACGTCTTCGCCTGCCTCGGCCAGCGTCGCGGCGAGGAAGCCGTCACGGCCCGCTTCGACTTCCATGGTGCTTTTGTCGGTTTCGACTTCGAACAGGATGTCGGCGGCGGCCACCTCATCACCGGGCGACTTATGCCACGAAACCAAAAGGCCGGTATCCTGCGCCATGCCAAGCTGGGGCATGGTGACGGAATGGCCTTCGGGCAGGTCGTCCGAAGTGCCTGTTGCGTCGGGGGCTTCGCTCGGCTCCGGCGCGGGGGCGGGTGTGTCGTCATCGGCGCTGTCTGAAATCCGCGCGATCACGGCGCCGACCGGCACGTCATCGCCTTCCGATGCCGACACGCCGGTGAGGTAGCCGTCGGCCTGCGCCTCGACCTCCATCGTGGCCTTGTCGGTTTCAACCTCGAAGAGCGCATCGCCCTTGGCGACCGCATCACCGGGGGATTTGAGCCATGACACGATCTTGCCCGCGTCCTGTGCCATGCCAAGCTGAGGCATCGTCACGTCATGCGGCATGGATAAGCTCCCCGGCACAGAGTTTGCGCGCATTCTCGGCGACGCCCTCGGGGGTCGGGACGGTGATATCTTCGAGCGCCGGGCTGAAGGGCACCGGCACGTCCATGGCACCCATGCGCAGGACCGGCGCATCAAGGTGGTAGAAGGCCTTTTCGTTCAGGCGCGACGCGATTTCGGCGGTCACGCCGTAGCTCTGGTGCCCCTCGTCGATGACGATGGCGCGCGAGGTCTTTTTCACGCTTTCGAGCAGGGTCTCTTCGTCCAGCGGCACGATGGTGCGCGGGTCGATGACCTCGGCCTCGATGCCCTCGGCGGCCAGCATGTCGGCGGCTTTCTCGGCCACCTGCACCATGGAAGAGGTGGCGATGAGGGTAATATCTTTGCCCTCCCGCTTCACGTTCGCTTCACCGAAGGGGATCAGGTATTCGTCCTCGGGCACCGGGGCCTTGTCCTGATACATAAGCTTGTCTTCGAAAATCACGACCGGGTTGTTGTCGCGGATCGCGGTCTTCATCAGCCCTTTGGCCTCGTAAGCGGAGGACGGCATGGCGACCTTGAGGCCGGGGATATGGGCCACGAGCGCCTGCAACGATTGCGAGTGTTGCGCGGCGGAGCGGCGGGTCGCGCCCATGTTGGTGCGCAGGACGAGCGGCACGTTCAACTTGCCGCCCGACATGTAGTGGATCTTGGCCGCCTGATTGCAGAGCTGGTCCATGATCAGGAAGATGAAGTCACCGAACATCAGGTCCACGATCGGTCGCGCCCCGGTCATGGCGGCGCCAACCGCCAAACCCATGAAGCCCGGCTCGGAAATCGGTGTGTCGATCACGCGGTCGGTGCCGAATTCCTCGACCAGTCCGGACAGCACCTTGAACGGGGTGCCCGCTTCGGCCACGTCCTCGCCGATGATGAAGGTCGTGGGGTCGCGGCGCATTTCCTCGGCCAGTGCTTCGTTCACGGCTTGGGACAGGGTAATCTCTCGCATCAATTCTCTCCTCACTCCGCGTAAACGTGCATGTCGACTTCGGACTGGTCCGGGTAATTCGCGGCTTCCGCATAGGCGACCGCATCGGCGGCGTCCTGTTCGACCTCGGCGTTCATCGCGTCGAGTTCCTCCTCCGTGGCGATGCCTTCGGAGACGAGATGGGCGCGAAAGCGGATGATCGGGTCGCGGTTGGACTTCCAGTCCTTTTCCTCGTCCTTGGTGCGGTAGTACTCACGGTTGATGTCGCCGACGTGGTGGCCGTGGTAACGGTAGGTTTCCAGCTCGATGAAGAACGGGCCTTCGCCCTTGCGGCAGCGGGCGACGAGTTTCTGGGTCAGGTCATTGACCGCGAGCACGTCCTGACCGTCGATCTTGAACGCCTCGATCCCGAAGGCTTCGGCGCGGGCGGTGATGGAGCCTGCGGCGATTTCCTCGGTCTTGGTGTATTCGGAGTAGCCGTTGTTTTCGCAGGCATAGATGACCGGCAGTTTCCAAAGCGCTGCCATGTTCATGACCTCGTACATCAACCCCTGCGCCGTGGCCCCGTCACCGAAGAAACAGACGGTCACGTCGTCATCGCCGTTGAGTTTCGCGCGCAGCGCCGAACCGGTGGCGATCCCCATGGAGCCGCCGACAATGGCGTTGGCGCCAAGGTTGCCGTGGCTCTGGTCGGCAATGTGCATGGAGCCGCCCTTGCCCCGGCAATACCCCTCTTCCTTGCCCAGAAGCTCGCAGAACATTTCCTTGAACTCCGCGCCCTTGGCCACGCAATGGCCGTGGCCCCGGTGGGTCGAGGTGATACGGTCGTCATCCGTCAGCGCCTCGCAGATGCCCACCGCCACGGCTTCCTCGCCAGAATACATATGGGTCAGGCCCGGCATCTTGGCGGAGAGGTAAAGCTGGTTGGCGTTGTCCTCGAAGGTGCGGATGCGGACCATCTGGCGATACATGCGCAGGTAGTCCTCGGTATTGGTCTTGGATTTGGCTTTGGCCATCGAAATGTCCTTTGCGGATGGTGCGACCTCCCACCCGACGCGGGCGTCGGGTGGGACTGCGCGACTCAATAGCGGTTGGCGATGGGCAGCTCTTCTGCCGGGAACAGGCTGATGACCTCGACCCCGGTTTCGGTGACCACCACCTCTTCCTCGATCCGGGCGGCGGAATATCCGTCGGCGGCGGGGCAGTAGGTTTCCAGCGCGAACACCATGCCGGTCTGGATCTCCATCGGGTGATCCAGGGACACCGCGCGGCTGATAATGGGCCGTTCGTGAAGGGCGAGCCCCAGACCGTGGCCGAACTGAAGCCCAAAGGCGGCGTCCTCGTTCGGGAAGCCGAATTCCTCGGCCTTGGGCCAGAGTTTCGCCACTTGGTCAGTCGTCACCCCGGGCTTGATCGCCTGGATCGAGGCGTCGATCCATTCGCGGGCTTTCACGTAGGCATCGACCTGCGCGGGCGTCGAGCGACCGATGTTGAACGTGCGGTAGTAGCAGGTTCGATAGCCCTGGTAGCTTTGCAGGATGTCAAAGAACGCTTGGTCGCCGGGACGGAACAGCCGGTCGGTGAAGTTATGCGGATGCGGATTGCACCGTTCGCCGGAAATGGCGTTGATCGCCTCGACGTCGTCAGAGCCCATTTCGTAGAGCATCTTGTTGGACAGTGCGACGATGTCATTTTCGCGCACGCCCGGTTTCAGCTCTTCATAGATCATGTGGTAGACGCCATCGACCATGGAGGCGGCCTGCGTCAGAAGCTGGATTTCGTCCCAGTTCTTGATCTCGCGAGCAGCAAGCATGATCTGCTGGCCGTCGACAACATGCAGCCCTTCCTCTTGCAGCGCGTGGAACATGGCGGTTTCGGCATAGTCGACGCCCACCGGCATGTCGGCCATCCCGGCCTCGCGGATCAGGCGGGCGATGTCCTTGGCGTATTTCTTCATCAGGCCAAACTCGGGCGGAATGGACCCACGCATCCCGACAACACCGGCAAGGCAATGGTCCGGTTCCAGCCAGTCGGAGTGGCGTTTGTGGTGCATTGCGGCCGAGCCGAAGTCCCAGACATAGGGGCTGTCGTCGCCGGTGAGCAGGCAGAAGCGGCACATCTTGTCGCGTTCCCACTCACCGA
>DOUP01000035.1 GCA_003520545.1 Maritimibacter sp.
TGTGATCCCAGTGGTCATCATCATTGTCTGGCGTTAGCCACTCCACAGAACCCGCCATAAAGTCAGCAATCACTGCATCCAGTGGCACACCATCGCCGGTGATCAGAATGCCGGTCTGGCCGGTCGCGCGAAAGTTCGACTTCATGCCCCGCTTGCGCATCTCCGCGTCCATGCAAAGGGCGGTGTACATCTTACCCACAGAACAGTCTGTGCCCACCGCCAGAACCCGCTTGCCGCGGCGCTTTTTGCCATTGGCAATCGGATATTCCACATCTGGCACGCGCACATCGTGCAGCTTGCGCCCCGTGGCTTCGGCAACGGCGACAAGGTCCGGTTCGTCACACAGCAGGTTGTGCAGGCCGGAGGCCAGATCAAAGCCCTCTTCAAGCGCCATCACCAGCACTTTTTTCCACTCCTTGGAAATCACGCCGCCGCGGTTTGCCACGCCGATGACGAGCGTCTTGGCGCCCGCTGCCTTGGCTTCGGCGAGGGTCATGTCGGTGAGCCCGAGGTCGGCTTTGCAGCCGTCCATACGGTACTGACCCACCGCGTTCTCTGGCCGCCAGTCCCGAATGCCGATGGCGACCTTTGCGGCGAGCATGTCCGGCGCGTCGCCGAGAAAGAGAAGATAGGGCGTCTGAATCATGGATGGCTCCCATTTGGCTTTGTTCACAAGTGTAGTGTGCAAGAAGGGAAAAGGTTCCGAAAAGGGCGCGCCTTCTGACCTATTGCCGGGAGATAAATGACGATGACGCCGAAATGGACGAAGAATATTCGAGATGCTGTAGAATCCGGCGAAGATTCTGTGCGCGCAGCAATCGGTTTCTGATCCTGCCGCGACGCGGCGTCGTGATGCTGCAGTTGCGAGGAATCGCTTGGCAATCGCGGCGCAATAATCTATCCAAATCGCCAACGTAGACGTAACAAACTTACCGGAGCATCCATGTCCTTCCGTATTCAGCCCGCCGCCCCCGCCCGCCCGAACCGGTGCCAGCTCTTCGGTCCCGGCTCCAACACGAAGCTGTTCGAAAAGATGGCGGTGTCAGCGGCGGACGTGATCAACCTTGATCTCGAAGACAGCGTCTCGCCCTCTGACAAGGAGACGGCCCGTGCCAACGTGATCGAGGCGATCAATGCGGTGGATTGGGGCAAGAAGACGTTGTCGGTGCGGATCAACGGGTTGGACACGCCCTATTGGTATCGCGACGTGGTCGATGTGCTGGAACAAGCCGGCGACCGGCTCGACCAGATCATGATCCCAAAAGTGGGCTGTGCCGGCGATATCTACGCGGTTGACGCGCTGGTCACCGCGATCGAGGCGGCAAAGGGCCGCACGAAGCCGATCGGTTTCGAGGTCATCATCGAAAGCGCGGCGGGGATCGCCCATGTCGAACAGATTGCCGCCGCCTCGCCGCGCCTCGTCGCCATGTCTCTGGGTGCTGCCGATTTCGCCGCTTCCATGGGGATGCAGACGACCGGTATCGGCGGGACCCAGGAAAACTACTATATGCTCCACCAAGGCCAGAAACACTGGTCCGACCCCTGGCACTGGGCGCAGGCGGCGATCGTTGCGGCGTGTCGAACCCATGGGCTTCTCCCCGTCGACGGCCCGTTTGGCGATTTCTCGGACGATGATGGCTACATCGCCCAGGCGCTCCGCTCCGCGACGCTGGGCATGGTCGGTAAATGGGCAATCCATCCGAAACAGATCGCCTTGGCCAACAAGGTGTTCACGCCGTCCGAGGACGCCGTCGCCGAGGCGCGCGAAATCCTCGCGGCCATGGACGAAGCCAAGCGCACCGGTGCAGGGGCAACCGTTTACAAGGGCCGTCTCGTCGACATTGCCTCGATCAAACAGGCCGAAGTCATCGTGAAACAGTCTGAACTGATCGCTGGCTCCTGATCTTTCCGGTCTTGAAATATCCCCGCCGGAGGCGCCCGGAGGACCCTGCCGAAGGCGGGGTTCTCCTTCCCATGTGCCGCGCATGGCGCGGCTCAGTCTTTGTCGTCTAATAGGTCTTGTCCATCTATCTCGGGTCGAGTTTGGTCATCCCTCTTTCCTTGCCCAATCTTGATCGCATAGGTGCAGGTCACGACTCTTGCCGAGTTGCATTTGGCCCCCCGACGATCTTATATCGGCTCAAACCCAATGGGAGGCCCCCCGCATGACCAATTACCTCGACTTCGAGAAACCGCTGGCCGAAATCGAAGGCAAAGCCGAAGAGCTGCGCGCCATGGCGCGGGCGAACGAGGAAGTGGACATGGACGGGGAGGCGCAGGCGCTCGACCATAAGGCCGAGAAGATGCTCAAGGACATGTATGCCTCGCTCACGCCGTGGCGGAAATGCCAGGTGGCGCGCCATCCGGATCGGCCCCATTGCAAGGACTACATCGAGACGCTGTTTTCCGAATTCACGCCGCTCGCAGGTGACCGGAACTTTGCCGACGATCTCGCAGTCATGGGTGGTTTGGCACGTCTGGGCGATACGCCGGTGATGGTGATCGGCCATGAGAAAGGCCACGACACGAAGAGCCGGATCGAACGCAACTTCGGCATGGCCCGCCCGGAGGGCTATCGAAAGGCCGTTCGGCTCATGGATATGGCCGAACGTTTCGGGCTCCCGGTTATTTCGCTGGTCGATACCGCCGGGGCCTACCCCGGCAAAGGTGCGGAGGAACGCGGGCAGTCCGAGGCGATTGCGCGCTCGACGCAGAAATGCCTGAACCTGACCGTGCCGATGGTTTCCGTGATCATCGGGGAAGGAGGCTCTGGCGGGGCGGTTGCTTTTGCGACCGGGAACACGGTCATGATGCTGGAGCATTCGATTTACTCGGTGATCAGCCCGGAAGGTTGCGCCTCGATCCTGTGGAAAGATTCCGAGAAGATGCGTGAAGCGGCGGAAGCGCTGCGGCTGACGGCGCAGGATCTCAAGGCTCTGGGCGTGATTGATCGGATCATCGAGGAACCCGTGGGTGGCGCACATCGTGGCAAAGCCGCCACCATGGATGCCGTCGGCAAGGCCATCGAGGCGGAGATCGCCTTGCTCGCGAAGAAAAAGCCGGATGCCTTGAAAAAAGCGCGGCGTCAGAAGTATCTTGATCTGGGGTCCAAGGGGCTGGCGGCCTGACCTCGGGTCAAGCGCCGATCACCACATCGTCTCTTCCGCGCGTTTCGCCCATGTGGCGTCGTAATCTTCGCCGTCGAAGGCGCCATTGGAAACGTCTCGTATGATGTCTCCGATGGTCGGCAAGTTGTCAGACATATCGCCCGAGGCCCAAAGACCCGAACGGATGACCGCGCGGGCGCATTGTGCGTAGACTTCGGAAATCGCGATCAGGGTCACGGTCCGGGGGTGTTTTCCTTGGTGTTCGAACCGGGCGCATAGCGCCGCGTCGTCGGTGAGTCGCGCGGTGCCGTTGACGCGGACCACGTTGCCGGAGCCGGGCACGAAGAACATGAGCGAAATGCGCCCGTCCCGGACAATGTTGCGCAGGGTGTCCAGCCGCTTGTTCCCGCGCCAATCCGGCAGGGCCAAAGTGTGTTCGTCGACTTCGAGAACGACCGGGCCATCGTCACCGCGTGGCGAGCCATCCACGCCTTCCGGTCCGACCGTCGAAACCACGCAGAAGTGCGAGGACATGATCCATTGGCGGTACGTGGGGGTCAGACGGTCCGCGACTTTGTTCGTGGCGGCCTTTGACGGTGTCTCGGGATAGATCGCTTCGAGCGCATCAATGGTGTCAATCGTGTTCATGACTGTCCGGGTCGAACCCGGCCTCGCGCATCAAGCGGTTGGAGTTGTCCTCCACCACCTCTTCCAGATGCTCCATGAAGTCGTTGATCGGAAGACCCGGCTCCACGGCGGGCAAAAATTCGATCACGGCCAAGCCGGGTTTGCGAAGCAGACCGTGCTTTGGCCAAAAGACCCCGACATTGGTCGCCACCGGAACGCAGCGCTGGCCGCTTTCCGAATAGATCACGCCCGACCCGATCTTGTAGGGTTTCTTGGCTCCAGCCGCGACGCGTGTGCCTTGGGGGAAGATGATCAACTGGCCCGGCTTGGACGCGCCCGAGGTGACGTCCGCGATCATCTTCTTGACCGCCGCTCCGCGTTTTCCCCGATCCACCGCGATGCAGCCCAGGCGCTTGGCCCAGAACCCGACGAGCGGGGTATAAAGGATCTGTTTCTTCATGATGAACTTCGGGCGCGGCACGGCGGAAACGATCAGGATGATGTCAAAGAAACTCTGGTGCTTGGAGCAGATCAGCACCTCGTCCGTCGGCACCTCGCCGCGCACTTCGGACTTCAGGCCGACGACGTAATGCGCAAAGAAGCGCACGACCTTGCAATAATGGTCGGTGGCGGTGAAGGCCACATCCGGTTTGAAGATCGCGCCGATGCCGTAAAGGATGCTCATCACCAGCATGGCGAGGTACATCAGGAAGATGAAAATCACCGAGCGGATCAATTGGATAATTTGCATCAGGTGAGCTCCTGCAACGTGCGGTTGGCGGCGTGCCGCGTGGCGACAAATGCGACCAAGGCGGCGAGGGGCGGTATAAGGAGCGGCAGGAGCCAATGCCAGCCCCGGAACCCGAGACCCGTCAGGAAGCCGCCACCCACATCGGCAGAGGGAAGGAACAAGATGGCCACCAAGCCGATTACCATACCTGCTGCGGCGCCGATCAAAGCGCGAAGAGTGAAGCGGCGAACGAAGGCTCCGGCGATATAGCTGTCACGGGCACCCACGAGGCGAAGGACATGAATGACCTGATTGTTGGCGGCCAACGCGGCCTGGGCGGCGAGTGTGATCATCGCGGCGGTGGTCATTGCGATGAGAGCGATCGAAACGCCTCCGAGCAGACGGAGGCGACCGGCGGCCCGCACGAGCGGTTCGCGCCAGCGCGCGTGATCGTCAAGGATCGCACCGGGAGCTTCGCCCGCGAGGCGTTGGCGAAGGCCTTCGGGATCGAACCCATCCCCGGCTTCGGTCACTTCGATGAGACGCGGGACCGGGAGCGTATCGAGCGGGAGATCAGGACCGAACCATGGTTCCAGAAGCGCCCGCTGTTCGTCATCGGTGAGGACGCGGGCGTCCGCGACGCCGGGGGTCGTCTGCAGCACCTCCATCACGGCGAGGACCTGTTGGTCGACCTGGCCGTCGGGTGCGGAGACACGGATCGTGGCAGACTGCGCGAGCGCATCACCCCATTGCTGCGCGAGCCGTCCCGTTGCGAGCGAGAGGGCCAGGGCGAAGACAGCGAGAAAGGCCATTGCGCCCGAGGCAAAGACCGTAAGCCGTGCGGTAAACCCCGTGGGTGGCACAACGCGGTCGGCTTGGGCATCGCCTGCGAAAAGAGAAAAGAGGCGCGTTTTCATAGGTCCGCCCCCGCCAGTTGCAGCCGATGATCCGAGATTCTCAGAACTCGGGCCTGCACCTGTGCCTTGGCGGCGCGGATCAGGTTCATGTCGTGTGTGGCGATCAGGACCGTCTTGCCCATGCGGTTCAGCTCGATGAGCAGTTTCAGAAGCCGCTGCGACATCTCCCAATCGACGTTGCCGGTTGGCTCGTCGGCCAGAATGACATCGGGCGACATGACCACGGCGCGGGCAAGTGCGGCGCGTTGGCGCTCACCGCCGGACAGTTCCGGGGGGAGGGCTTCCATCTGGCCGGTTAGCCCGACCCAGCCAATCAGGTCCGCCAAATCCGTGAGTTCCGTGTTTCGTCCGGAAACGGTCAGCGGCAGGGCGATGTTTTCGACCAGGGAAAGATGGTCCAGAAACTGGACATCCTGGTGCACGACCCCGATCTTGCGCCTTGTTTCGGCAATTTCGTCCCGAGACATCTGCCGAACGTCCTGATCGAACAGCGTTGCCCGGCCTTGCGTCGGCACAAGCGCGCCGTAGCACAGTTTGATCAGGGTGGTCTTGCCGGCGCCCGACGGGCCGGTCAGAAAGTGGAAGGACCCCGGCGCAAGCTTGAGCGACACATTCGACAGAAGTGGTCCGTTATCGCTGTAGCCATAAGAGACTTCTTCGAACTCGATCACGCCGTTGCCCCGCTTTTCGTTGGCGACAGTTTTGCCCCAGCCGGGAGTTTGTTGCAATCTCGGGATTGCAAAGGTTTGATTTTCCGCGTTTTGGTTCCCATAGTGGGCTCGACCCCGGGGGAGCCGAGAGGCGGGTGAGACAGACGAAGGGCGAGGTAAAAGGTTCAATGCGGCTGGTTTGCCCCAATTGCGGCGCGCAGTATGAAGTGGACGATCGTGTGGTCCCCGATGGGGGCCGCGACGTTCAGTGCTCGAACTGTGGCCATGCCTGGTTCCAGCGCCCGGCTGGGTGGGAAGAAGACACCCAGGACAATGATCCCGATCTCGCCAGCCGACACGAAGAGATTGCGCCGGACGATCCAGTGCCGGAACCTGCGCCCGATCCGGAAGTAGAAGACGACTTTGAACCTCCCGCAGCGGCGACGCCGCGCCGGCCTTTGGACGAAGGCGTCCGTGGTATCCTGACCGCTGAAGCCGAGCGCGAGCTTCAGGCCCGGGCGGCGGAAGGTACCATCGAGACGCAGCCGGATCTTGGGATCGACGAAGCGGACCCGGAAGAGGAACGCCGCCGGGTCGCAAGGGAGCGCACGGCCCACATGCGTGGAATCGAAGAAGGCGAAACGCTTGAACCGGAAGTGCCGCCAGCCCCGCCAGAGCCGGAGCCCGAACCGCCGGCGCGGCGGGATCTGTTTCCGGATATCGAAGAGATCAATTCAACTCTGGACAGCCCGCCGGAAACGACGCCCGAACCTGTCGAAAGGGAAGAGCACGAGACGATCAGACCGCGCCGCGGCGGCTTTCGCCGCGGATTCTCGGTGATCATCCTGCTTTTCGCGCTGACCTTCGCGGTGTACTACTTCGCCCCGCAGATCGTCGAGGCGATCCCGGGTGTTCGGCCCTACATGCTTCAATACGTAGATTTCGTGAACGGACTCCTGGCGCAGATCGAAGGGCTGATGCAACTTGCGATCGAGAAAATGGAAGCGGCGGCGTCCGGCGACGGAAGTTGACGAGCCGCGCGTGAAATCATCGCGATGATTTCGAACCGGACTTATCGCGATAAGTCCGGGCATCGGGCGCAAAGAGGCACGATCAGAACAGATCGAGCAGCCGTTCAAGGTAATCGCGTTCGACCTGCGGACGTTCGGTTTCGCCTGACCGGCGGCGTAGCTCTTCCATCAGTTCCTCGGCGCGACGGTAGACGTCCTTGTTGTCTGCCAACGGGCTGTCGGAACCAAGCGCACCGCGTTCGCCGGCTTCGCGCCCCAGTGGATCGCGCCGATCGCGCCCATCCGGACCGCCGCGCTGTTCGCCTTGACCGCCTGCCTGATCCTGTTGGTTCTGGCCGTTCTGCGCCTCACGCCGCATCGCGTCCTCGAGGTTGCGCATCCCTTCGCGCATCTCTTCCATCGCGTCTGCCTGACGGTCGAGCGCAGTGCCCGTGTCGCCCTGGTCCAAGGCCTCGGCGGCCTCGTCCATCGCGCGCCCGGCCCGATCCAGTGCTTCGCGGGCCGCGCGGCCTTCTTCGGTGCCCGCACCGGGGAGGTTGTTGCGTTGGCGCTGCAATTCGTTCTCCAGCATCTGCTGGCGTTCGGCGAGGCTCATGCCCTGCTGCTGGCCGTTCTGGCCCTGCCCATTTCCGGGTTGCTGACCTTGTTGGTCACCTTGGCCCTGCTGGTCGCCTTGCTGCCCTTGCTGTTGGCCCTGACCCTGCTGTTGACCTTGTTCGCTCTGGCCCTGTTGTTGGCCTTGCTGCTGACCCTGTTGGCCTTGCTGCCCCTGTTGCTCGCGGAATGTCTCATCGGAGAGGTCGCGCTGGTCGCGCAGGGTGTCCTGAAGATCGCGCATCGCCTGTTGGCCCGGGCTTTGCTGCCCCTGACCTTGGCCTTGGGTGACTTGCATGTTCTCCATCATCTGCTGGAGCATTTGCAGCATCTGCTGGGCCTCTTCCATGCGGCCCTCGCGCATCAATTCCTCGATGCGGTCCATCATCTCCTGCAAGTCCTGCTGAGACATTTCGATCGTCTCGCCGTTCTGGGCCTGTTGCTGTTCGCCGTTCTGCTCCGCCTGTTCGGCAAGCTGCTGCATGTAGTCGCGCATCGCTTCGCGCAGGTCTTGCATCAGTTCAGACAGTTCTTCGGGCGTCGCACCTTGCTCAATGGCTTCCTGCACCCGCTCTTGCGCCCGGCGCAGGCGTTCAAGCGCGTCCGACAGTGCGCCCTCTTCCAACTCGATGGCAAGATCCCAGAGCGATTGGGCGACTTCATCGCGCACCGAGGGGTTCAGATCGTCGGCTTCCAAGGCGGACAGTGAGGCACGCAATTGCAGCGCCTGTTCTTCTTTTGGGAAGAAGTTCTGAGGCCGGTGCGACACCGCGCGCAGGATCCGGGCGGAGCGGTCGGCGTTGTCGATGGACCAGAGGATGTCGCGGCGCATCTCGATCACCGCCTGTGCGATGGGGTTGAGGAAGCGGCGACCGGGCAGGGTGATCTCCACAGGAGCGCTGTCCCCGGTTTGACCGGCCGCGTCGACGGCGGTCAGGGTCACCCGCACCGGCATTTCGGCCCAGGGGTGCTCGGCAAAGTTCTCGATCAGGAGTTCCTGCACCTCTTCGCGCGACCCGCGAAACGGCATGGGCAGGTCCACGACGATGGCCTCGCGCGGCTCGGGATCGGCAGCAAGACCGAAGCTGCGGTCCACGGCGGGGAGGTCCAGTTCAAAGCGCGCCTGCCCGGTGGCGACGCCGTAATCGTCGGTGGCCGTGAAACCTTGGCGCATTTCGCCGGCAAGCGAGCGGGACAGATCCCCGGTCACTTCGATGGCTGGAGGAAGGTCATCGGCCGCCGCGATGGTCCACGCCTGGTCGTTGATTTCGAGGGTTCCATCAGCGTCGATGGTGAACAAGCGCGTCGGGAGCGGTTCGGTCGGCGGTTCATCGCTCCATGTCTCGGTGATGTCGATCTCTTCGACCTTGCCATAGAGCCGGAGCGTCACGCGTGAGCCTTCGGGCACGGACAAGGCGCCCGGCTCTTGGTCATTGAGGTAAAGCGTCGGCTTGCCGGTGTAGGCGGGCGGTTCGATCCAGCCCTCCCAGGACGACTGCGCCACTTGTGGACCGGAGCCCGGGATCATCTGGCCTACGCCCGGACCGGCGACGCGCAGTCCGAAGAGCACGGCGACGGCCAGCGCGGTTGCGGCGATCAGGCGTAGCGCAAACGGGTCGCGTGGGGCAAGATCAGGGCGCGGCGTCTGGGCGCGGGCGGCATCGAGCTTCGCCGCCATCCGCGCGAGGTGGGCCTCCCACACGGTGCGGGAGGCGGGGTCGTTCGCGCCCGTCGCCTGGGCATCGGACAGGGCTGCAATCGGCGTGCCGGGGAGCGTCGCGTCGAGGCGGGCGAGCGCCTCCAGCCGGGTCGGGCGACGGAACCGCACAACACCGACGACGGCGGACGAGAGGATCGCCATGGTCGCGAGGGCAAAAGCAATCTGGCTCGCCCAAAGCGGCGTGAGCACGGCGAGACCGGACAACATCCATGCGCCGAAGAGCGCGAGCGCGGTCAGGAGCGGCCAAAAAGCCCGCAGCCCTCGCTCGACCCAAAGACCCGCCAGCGTGAGACGAAGGGGGCGTTTGACCCGTGCGCGGGCCTCGTCCGGGAAGTGTTCGTACCGCTCCATTGGGGCCTTTCGGACTGCTCAGGCCCCGACATTGCGAGTCAGAGCCACTCTGGAACGATATCGCGGGCGATCATCTCTTCATAGGTCGGACGCGCCCGGATAACCGCGAAGTGATCCCCGTCGACCAATACTTCCGGGATCAGTGGGCGCGAATTGTATTCCGACGCCATGACCGCGCCATAGGCGCCCGCCGACCGGAAAGCGACGAGATCGTTTGGCCCGAGAGGCGGCAGATTACGCGCTTTTGCGAAGGTGTCGCCGCTTTCGCAAACCGGGCCGACGATGTCGTGAGGGCGCTGTTCGACGCCCGGTTCTGGTTCGAAAACGGGGACGATATCGTGATGCGCGTCATACATCGACGGGCGCACAAGATCGTTCATTGCCGCATCGAGGATCAGGAAGTCGCGGCCCTCCCCTTCCTTCAGGTAGATGACGGAGGACACCATGATGCCGGAGTTGCCAGCAATGAGGCGGCCCGGTTCGATCTCGATCTCGCAGCCCAGATCACCCACCGTTTCGCGGATCACCTGTCCGTATTCCATCGGAAGCGGCGGCGCTTCGTTGCCGCGCTCGTAAGGAATGCCCAAGCCGCCGCCCAAGTCGAGGCGCGTAATTGTGTGGCCGTCTTCGCGCAGCGCCTGCGTGAGTTCCGCAACCTTTTGGTAGGCGAGGCGGAACGGCTCCAGGTCGGTCAGTTGTGAGCCGATGTGCACGTCGATTCCGATGACCTCCAGCCCGGGAAGGTCGGCGATTTCAGCATAGACTTCGCGCGCGCGGGTGATCGGGATGCCAAACTTGTTTTCGGACTTGCCCGTCGCGATCTTTTCGTGCGTTTTCGCGTCCACGTTGGGATTGACCCGCACCGTAACAGGAGCGGTGACGCCCAAACTGGTCGCAACCTCCGACAGCGCGCGCATTTCCGGTTCGCTTTCCAGGTTGAACTGGCGAATGCCTCCTTCAAGCGCCAAACGCATTTCATCCCGCGTCTTGCCGACGCCCGAGAACACGATCCGCTCGCCGGGGATGCCTGCCGCTTTGGCGCGCAGGTATTCGCCGCCCGACACCACGTCGACACCAGCGCCCAGATCGCCCATGAGTTTCAGCACGGCGACATTGGAGTTGGCCTTCATCGCGTAGCAGATCAGGTGCTCCATCCCGGCGAGAGCTTCGTCGAACACCTGAAAGTGGCGGCGCAGCGTCGCGGCGGAATATACGTAAAACGGCGTACCGACGGTGCGGGCGATGTCCGGGATGGATACGTCCTCGGCGTGCAGGACGCCATCGCGATAGAGAAAATGGTCCATGTGCGGGCCTCTTGTAGGGTCGCGAAGGCCCTACACCGCAGCGCCGGCGCGATCAATGTGGTTTGCGTGCGTTTTGTAAGGTGCGGACTCGCCTTCACAGCGTCGCGACTGGTCGATTGCCGCACCCGAAACGGCACGGCGTTCGTTTCCGTGCCTTATCCAATCCGTCGAATGACCCTCGTTTCGTCCGATATGGTTCACAGTCTTGCCCCATTTGCGGGCGATACAATTTCTCGTAGGGGCGATGACTGTAGAAAGAATTTGGTATGGACCGACTGACCGAGATGGAGGCCTTCGCCACGGTAGTGGATCAAGGCGGCTTCACGGACGCGGCTAAGAAGATGGGCATTTCGAAGTCTGCCGTGTCGAAACATGTATCCAGCTTGGAAGCGCGACTTGGCGCCCGGCTGCTCAATCGCACCACGCGCCGTGTATCGCCGACCGAAATCGGCCTGGCCTATTACGACCGCGCCCGTCGTGTTCTGAACGATGCAGGGGAGGCCGACGCGCTGGTCACCTCCATGCAAAGCGCGCCCTCGGGGCTTTTGCGGATTTCCGTGAACACGGACTTCGGTGTGAATCACCTGTCGCCGGTTTTGGGCAAATTCCTCCAGGATTTCCCCGACGTGAACGTGAACATGGTGCTGAACAATCGCTACGTCGAACTGATCTCCGAAGGTTTCGATATGGCCATTCGGGTGGGCGAGATGGAAGACAGCTCGCTGCGCGCCCGCAAGATCGCGGACACGACGCGCCGCATGGTCGGTAGCCCGTCCTATTTCCAGAAATACGGTCGCCCGATGCGGATCGACGACCTGAACGAACACAAGCTCCTGCACTACAGTTCGCAATCGTCGGGCAACGTGTGGAAAGTGCCGGCTCCCTCGGGCGAAGTGCGCCAGGTGCGCACCGCCGGGTGGCTTTCCGTCAACGATGGCCAATCGCTTCTGAATGCCGCCATTGCGGGGCTAGGTATCGCTTACCTTCCCAGCTTCCTCTACGCCGACGCGATGGAGAAGGGGCTGATCGAAGACGCGATCCCGGAGCTTCCGATGGATGTTCAAGGCATCTACGCGGTCTATCCGCCGGGCCGGTTCACCCAACCCAAAGTGCGCGCGTTCATCGACTTCCTCGTGGCCGCGTTCAACGAAAAGGGTCCCGACAACTGGTGACCTTTCTCGGTCTGACCAATTCCCCAGCCTGACATCTAGAGGGCAACTGGAGCACCATGCGGATGGCAGTCCGCATAGGTGCTCCTTTTTCATGTGAGGCGCGTGGCGAAACAGGACGTGCGCATTGGGCCACGGACCTTGTGGATGTGGCGATCAGTCGAACCGGGCGGCGCCTGGGCGATGAAACGTGGCGTCGCGGCGCCCCCAGGAAATGCGCGCCCAGATCCGCTCGTGTATCATGTAAAACAGGAGACCGGTTGTCGTCGTCACGATTGCGAGCGTCCCACCGGCGCTAAAAGACCCCGTTACGAGCATTCCGATCACGGTCATGGTGATCAGACCGATCGCTTGCCAAGTGATTGCTTTGACGAGAGTCCTGCGGGCGGTTTCCATGAGTGTGCCTCCTTCTTTTTGATTGCGTTGCTGACTGCTTACTATCCATTCGATGCGATGAGCGGTATTCTGTGAATGCGCATCGAAAAGGAGCGTTTGTTGTGGATAATGACAATTCGGTTAGAAAAGTGGACAAGCGTGACCGCGCGACGCTGTTTCGCGCTCGTCTTGCCGCCGCGATGTCGACCTCTGGCTTGAATCAAAGCGCCCTTGCGCGGGCAGCGGATGTGAACAGGTCAACGATCGCGCAGCTTCTCGACCCAGAGACCACGCGGCTTCCGAACGCGCAGCTTTGTGCCGATGCCGCAGCGGTCCTGGGGGTTTCAACGGATTGGCTCCTGGGTCTGACAGAACGCCCCGAGCGCCCCGGAGATGCCATCGCCGCGGCTTTGCAGGTCACGGAAGCGCCGCGCACCCCGGCGGATGACCAGCTCTTGGCGTGGTATCGCGAAGCCGCCGGATACAAGATCCGCCATGTGCCCGCCTCGCTTCCCGATGTGCTCAAGACAAAAGACTTCCTCGCGTGGGAATACGCAGGCTTTATTGGCAAAACCGAAGACCAGGCCATTTCAGCGGCGGAAACGCTCGAAACTCGTCTGCAAAGCCGATTGTCAGATCACGAAATCGCGATGCCGACCCACCGGCTTCGTTCCCTTGCAGAAGGGAGCGGGTATTTCGCGGGGCTTCCGTATTCGGTTCGCCGCGCCCAGCTCGAACGGTTTTCGGCTGTCACGAAGGCGTTCTTTCCGACACTCCGGGTTTTCCTCTTTGACAGTCGACGGCAGTATTCAGCGCCTATGGCGCTCTTCGGGCCGCTGGTCGGCACGCTCTATGTGGGTCGTTTCTACTTGGCGTTCCGGGAATCGACCCGGTTGCGCACGCTGACCGACCATTTCGATTGGCTGGTACGCGAAGCCGAAGTGGATGCGCGTGACGTTTGGCAGCATGTGGATGGTCTTATCGCAGAGATGGATTGACCGCCGACCCCGTCCGTTATGAGATGGGTGGAAACGTGCCAGTTGGGAGCGAGACATGAAACTTGATGGCAAACTGGTCGTGGTAACCGGTGGTGGCAGCGGCATCGGCCGGGAACTGGTGCTCGCCCTGTTGCGGCGCGGCGCCCGCGTGGCCGCGATTGATCTGAATATGGACAGCCTGAGCGAGACAGCCGAGATTGCGGCGGCCGGTCAAGATCTTGGCCTGTTCGAAGGTAATATTGCGGATCGGGACGGCGTGTTCGCCTTGCCTGCCAAGATCGAGGCACAGATGGGGCCGGTCGATGGGGTCATCAACAACGCGGGCGTCATTCAGCCCTTCGTCGATTTCGCCGATCTTGAGATGGAGGTGATAGACCGGATGGTGAATATCAACCTCGTCGGACCGATCAACATGATGAAAGCCTTTCTGCCGGGCCTGCAGTCACGTTCTGAAGCACATCTGGTGAACGTGGCCTCAATGGGTGGTTTCATCCCCTTCCCGGGGCAGTCGATGTATTCTGCGTCCAAGGCCGCGGTAAAGCTGTTGACCGAAGCAATCTACCAGGAATCGCAGGGATCGAACTTGCGGGTTTCTTGCGTGATGCCAGGCGCGGTAAACACGAACATTTCCAAGAACTCCGGTGTCGAGATGTCGGCGGGAGGAGACCCGGAAGCCGCCGCAGCGCGCACGCTTCCCGCGCCGGACGCGGCGAAAATCATTCTCGATGGAATGGAAGCGGACAAGCTCCATATCCTCGTCGGCAGCGACGCCAAGATGCTCTTCCGCCTCGTGCGGCTCGCACCGGCCTGGGCAATCCGGTTCATCCAGAAACAGATGTCGAAGATGGGCCGCTGACGCCTACTCGGTCGAAATCAGGATCGCTTCGACACGCCGGTTTCGCGTGCGGCCCTCTTCGGTCTGGTTCGAGGCGATGGGCGCGAGGTAGCCGACTCCACGCGCTTCCAGCCGATCGGATGCGATTCCGTAGGACTCGGTCAGGCGGTTCATCACGCTGGTCGCACGTTGTTCGGAGATGCCGATATTGGCGCTTAGGGAGCCTTGGGCATCCGTGTGCCCGACGAGAGCAACCCGCGCGTTGCCGCGAGAGGTCAGATACTCGGCGAGGTCGGCGAGGCTTTGGTAACTGCCTTCCCCCAATGCCGCCGACCCCACTTCGAAGCGTAGGTCCGTGAGAACATATCGCCCGAGGGTTTCCATCGCTGGCCCCAGTGCGCCGGTGGCCGCCGCCGGTGCGGACGTGGCTGGCGGCGTTTCATCTGCGGTGTTTGTCGTTTCGGTGCCGGGCGCCACGGATCGAGCCGGGGCATCGCTCTGGCTGACGGTAATGATCTGAATGAAGACCGCGCTTACCGAGCGGCTGACGAGAAGCGACAGGAATTCACCGCTGTTGCCGGGTATATGCGCAGACAGGAATTGATAGTCCCCCAGATCGACATGCATCTCGGGTTCGCCGATCACCTTGGTATCGAAGCGAAAATCGTAGCCGCCGCAGGTATCTTCGTCACATTCCAAGAGGATTTCGTATCCGTCATTCGCCAGTTGTTCCCGCAGGTTCAGGATGACCTGAAAACTGGACAGACCGCTTCCGCCGATCCGCCACGCTTGCGTTGCGACACGGCCCTCGGCGGGGATCGTCTGGGCTTCGTGGATCACGTGCGCACCCACCGGCATCTCGTAGCGACCCGGATTTTCGGTCTCCTCGAAGGTGATCGACGCACCGGCGGGAAGCGTAATCTCGGCTTGGGCCATGCCTCCCCACAGACCGACCGCGAGCCAGACAAGTCCGGCGAAGAGGCGCGCGGGGTGGGTCACGTTAGCGGGCCTGTGCGTGGTAGTCGTCGTTGGGCTTCATGTCGGTCGCGGCGGCGACACGGTTGGTCATGTTGAAGAACCCGGCGACCGAGGCGATGTCGAATATGTCCCGGTCGGAAAAACCGACGTCGCGCAGCGCTTGGCGATCGGGTTCTTCGATTTTGGCGGGCGTTTCCGTGAGTTTCTCCACGAAGCTCAGCATGGTGTGCTGACGGTCGTCCAGATGCGCAGCGCGGAAATTCATCACCATCGCTTCGCCCAGCATCGGGTCACCGGACAATTCGCGCACGGCCGCGCCATGCGCCACGAGGCAATAAAAGCACTTGTTCACGGAAGAGACGACGACCGCGATCATCTCGCGCTCCAATTTGCATAGCCCGCTGTCCGCCAGCATCAGGTCGTTGTAGATCGCCGTGAACGCGTTGAGTTTGTCTATATCGAATGCATGGGCCTTGAGCACGTTCGGCACCATGCCGAGCTTGTCCTGACAAATGTCAAAATACTTCTGCGTCGCTTCGGGAAGCGGGTCCACAGGGGGCAGGTCCAGCGCCATGATCTTGTCCGACATATCAACTCTCCTCAGGTTTGATCCGGTAGTGATACTGCCCCACACGGGTCATGCCAAGCGAGGCATAGAGCGGGTTTGCGGCCGTATTCCCTTGCGTCACGGCCAATCCGACAATCGGCGCGCCGTGGCTGTAGGCCCAGATCGCGGCCTGTTTCAAGAGCTGCCGCGCCACACCCTTGCGCCGTTGTTCGGGCAGGACGTGAAGGGCGTGAACCATCGCGATCCGGTCGTGGATCGAAACGAAAGCGGCACCGCCCGGATAGTCGCCTCTACGTGCAATGATGCCCGCTTTGGGATGCGGCGCGCGGTCCATGATGGCCTGGCGGGCCGGACCGATCCCGTCGTGTTCCCATATCTCGCGGATTTTGAACAGGGGCGGCCACATGGCGTACCCGCCGCCCATCGGAATGGTGCCATCGCCGCGCAGGCTCGCCGTGTTGATGGCGTAGAGAAGGGTTGGGTCGAGCACCTCGTAGCCATGGTGGGCGAGCATGTCGTCCAACGACTTTTCGCCATCGCGCACCATGAATTGAGGGCGCTGACCGAGTGCGCGCATAGCGCGTTCCGCGGTCGCCAGGTCGGCTTCGGTCACAGGCCAGTCCTCGGTGGCCGAAGACACGCGGCTGCCTCCGCCGTGGCCCTCGCGGATCGTCCATGCGCCGTGCCGTTCGATCTTGGCAGCGGGCCATGTCGCCAGCAGCGCGTCGGTCAGGCTTTTAGAGTCGGGAAGCCTGTCCATCAGTCCGGGAACTCTTGGCAGAGCGCAACCATCGCCGCGTCAACTTGTGCGCCATCGTGGCCACGGATCACGACGTTGGTGCCGAAGACGCCTTTGTCGTTGAACGGGTAGGAGCCTATGGAGAGGTCGGGGTACTTGTCCGCAAGGATGCGCAGGGGGCCCGCCACCTCGCCCTCGGGTCTCTCGACACGGTGGGATTGCGACAGGAGCGGCGTGCCGCCTTCGATCTTGGAGAGCACGGTCGCGACCATCGCTTCGAACACAGCAGGCACACCCGCCATGACATGCACGTTTTGAATGGTGAAACCGGGTGCGATGGAGACCGGATTTTCGATCAGCTCGGCGCTGTCTGGGATCCGGGCCATGCGCATCCGGCCTTCCGTCGCCTCGACACCCCGGCTGTTGAAATAACCCATCAGCAGATCGCGGGCGTCATCGCGGATGTCGATATGGTCGCCAAAAGCCTCGGCCACGCAGTCAGCCGTGATGTCATCATGCGTTGGTCCGATCCCGCCAGAGGTGAAGAGGTGATCGACGCGGCCCGACAAGTCTTTGACCGCCGAAACGATGGCGTCTTTGTCGTCGGAAATGACGCGCGCTTCGCGCAGATCGATACCGTGCCGCGTGAGTTCCTTGGCCAGGAAATTCAGATTGGAGTCGCGCGTGCGGCCGGAGAGGATTTCATCCCCGATAACGATCATGGCGGCGGTTGGGTTGGACATGGCAGCCTCTTGTTGTTTGCGGCGACACTAGAGGCTTTTCCGCCTGGCCAAAAGAGCCACTGGGGGGCAGGCGCTGGACAACCGTCCAAGCGCACGCGACAGTCCGCCCATGGACTTCCCGACGCCCCTTATTCCCGCCAGACTGACCAGACGTTACAAACGGTTCTTGGCCGATTGCGTGTTGGACGACGGCACCGAGATCACCGCGCATTGCGCCAATCCCGGTTCGATGATGGGGCTGGCGGTGCCGGAGTCACGGATCTGGTTGGAGCCAAACGACGACCCGAAGAAGAAGCTGAAATACGGCTGGCGGCTGGTCGAGCATGATGATGGGCATTTCACGGGCGTGGACACGGCGCTTCCCAATCGGATGCTCAAGGCGGCGTTGATGGCGCGTGAGGTCACGCCGCTTGCGGACTATTCGGTCGTGACACCGGAACAGAAGTACGGCGAGAAGAGCCGTATTGATTTCCTGCTTAGCGAACCCGGTCTTCCGGACGCCTACGTGGAGGTGAAGTCGGTGACGCTCAGCCGTGACGCGGGACTGGCGGAGTTTCCAGACAGCGTGACTTTGCGCGGTGCCAGACATATGTCGGAGCTCGCTGCGATGGCAAAGGCGGGTCACCGCGCCGTGATTTTGTACCTCGTTCAGCGGACTGATGCAGACCGTGTCGCCATCGCGGCGGACATCGATCCGACCTATGCGCGCGCCGTGTCCGATGCTGTGACAGCCGGCGTGGAGGCCATGGCGTTTGGCACGATGATTGACCCGAGCGGCGTTTCCCTTGGGTCCGCGCTGCCCATTGATCTGCACTAGTCCATCTTGCGCTGGTTGGGGATGGTGTAGCCCGAAATCGGCGGGACGGTCGTGGTGCGAGGACGGCAAGGGCACGCTGACAGGTTCCAAGCGACATCAATAGTCAATTCTTGAAGCATGGACGGTTAAAAGTGGATCAGACAAGTCCCGCTTGCGTTGTCCTCTGCATCAATTCGGCCTATTTAGTTCGCGAGACAGATAGGAGCGCCCACCGTGGATAAAAAAACCCGCGTGACCCGAGAAGGTATCCGCCTTTATGCCCCCGAGGATTTCGCGGGTATGCACAAAGCCGGGAAACTCGCCGCCGAGATCCTCGACGCGATGATTCCGCTTGTCGTGCCGGGTGTGACCACGGGCGAGCTTGATGCGGCCATCGAGAAAATGGTCGTGGACGCGGGCGCGACCTCGGCCACGATCGGTTACAAGGGGTATGAACACGCCTCCTGCATCTCGATCAACCACGTGGTTTGTCACGGTATTCCGTCCGAGAAGAAGCTCAAGGATGGCGACATCCTGAACATCGATGTCACGGTGATCGTTGACGGGTGGTATGGCGACACGAGCCGGATGTATGTCGCGGGCAAGCTTCCGCGCAAAGCCGAGCGTCTGATCGAGGTGACGCACGAGGCGCTGATGCGCGGGATCGAGGCGGCCAAGCCGGGGAATACCTTTGGTGACATCGGCTTCGCAATCCAGTCCTTCGTGGAGCAAAACCGTATGTCTGTCGTGCGGGACTTCTGTGGTCACGGGCTGGGACAGGTCTTTCACGCGCCGCCCAACGTGCTGCACTACGGACGGCCGGGCACCGGGCCCGTGTTGCAGGAGGGCATGTTTTTCACCATCGAGCCGATGGTGAATATCGGACGGCCGGAAACCAAGGTGCTGGCCGATGACTGGACCGCCGTGACGCGGGATAAATCGCTCTCGGCGCAGTTCGAGCATTCCATCGGAATCACCGAAACGGGGAGCGAGGTTTTCACGCTAAGCCCCGCTGACAGGTTTCACCCGACCTACGGCTGAGCGCGGTTTTCGGGGGCCGGGTCGAAGCTGACCGCTGCCCGGTATAGATGCCATGTCGCGTGACCCAACACCGGAAGCACGACGATCAACCCGATAAAGGCTGTCGCGATCCCGATCGCAAGAAGCACCGCGACGATTGCGCCCCAGGCAAGGATCGGCAGGGTATTGGCCCGCGCGACCCGCACCGATGTGGACACCGCAAGCGGCAGGCCGACGGGGCGGTCGACCAACATTGGCGCCGCGACCACGGTGGTGACCAAAGCGATCAGCGCGAAGACGAAGCCTACGAGGGTGCCGAGGACGAGCATTGTTATGCCGCCTGTCGTCGTGGTGACGTCAACGATGAATGCGCCGAGGGTCGCGGGAACAGCGCCGCCCATGGCAACCTGGTGGATAAGGTCGGCTGCAAAGAGCCATGCGGTGAACAGCATGAGCAGGTAAGCGGCCATGGCCAGAAGCGGGCCTATGATCTCGGGTCGGACAGCGCCGAAAGCCTGTCCCCAGCTTGGGGTCGTGCCACGTTCGCGCCGTTTGGACATTTCATAAAGCCCGACACAGACAATCGGGCCGAGAATGGCAAAGCCTGCGCTGACCGGAAGCAGCAAAGGCGCAAGCGACGTTTGAAAGGCGAGGCCGGCAATCAGCAGCCCGATCAGCGGATAGGCTACGACCATGAACATGACGTCGGTGCGCATTGCGGTGAAATCCTGGAACCCGAGTTTCAGTGCACGTCCAAGGTCCGGCATCGTCAGTGGATTGATTGTTGGCTGTGCAAGGTCGTGGCTGCCGATCGTTTCAATCCCGGCCTCGACGCTTTGCGCGCTGCGACCGAGGGCCGAGGCTGCGGCAGATATGGGGTTTCCGATAGTCTTTGACATGATCTCCTCCCGGGTCTTTTTGGCGAAAGACCGACGCGAGGCAAGGGACATGGACCTTGCCACGCGGGCTTCGGCCAGTGGGAGCAGTCTAGCACGCGGCCCGCAGTTTGCCTGTCACGATTGCGAGACGGTTGGCAGGGGGTTCGCGCGCGCGGCTGGCCGCGGTGGGTGGTAGCTCAGAGGCCGAGGTGAGAGGCGAGGGCGTCCATGTTTTCGACGACAGGAAGGGCCAAAGCGTCCAGAGGCTCGCGCGCGCCGCTGGCAAAGCCGATGGTTTGCATACCTGCGGCGATCCCGGCGCGACAACCCGTTGGGCTGTCATCCACGACGACGCAGTTATTCGGTGCGACGCCAAGCGCGGCGGCGGCTGCGAGGTAGAGATCGGGCGCGGGTTTCGGTGCGCCAAGGGCCTGTCCGGAGAATAGGAGATCCTTCAGACGCGACCAGACATCCGGGTGCTGTCCAAGCGTAATCTCCATTTTGCGAACCGTCCCATTGGACCCAACCGCATAGGGAATGCCTGCCGCATCCAACCGGTCAAGCATCCGCTCTACGCCCGGCATCAGGTCCGTGCCCGCTGCGAGCCGAGCGTATAGCCGCCCGTAAAAGTCATCGACCCAGGTCGGGCCGAACCCGATCCCCATGCTGCGGGCCTTGCCGGCAACGCCCGCGATGGTGCCGCCGATGAAGGTCGCTTCAGCCTCCGCCATAGACATTGGCCGGCCGTGGGCGGCGAGCTCATCGACCAAGAGCTCGAATGCCGCCGGTTCGCTGTCGACGAGCACGCCGTCGCAATCGAAAAGCACTGCGCCGACACTCATGCCTGCCAGTCCTCGATCTGGGCGCGCAGGTTTTTGCACGGTATTCGCTCCGCCAGGTTCGTATCCATCAGGAGGATGCGATCGAGGGACGAGAAATAGAAGAGCAACCCGTCCTCCCGTTCCACAACGTCGGTCACGCAGAATACTCGCACAGGGTAATAGTGGTGTCACCGTAGCGCCTTGCTTCCAGTGCCGTGACGCTGTCGGGCAAGGCGATCGTTGCGTTTTCCTCCCAAACGATGAGCGCTTTGTCCGCGATCCAGTTGCCGACAATGGCGGAGGTCAGGGCCTTCTCGCCAAGCGCCTTGCCGTAGGGCGGATCGAGAAACACAAGCGTCGCGGGCTCCCCTGTGTTGTCTGGCAGCCGCGTCGCATTGCGAGAGACAAGCTTGGTTTCCGATTGCGCTTTGCACTTGGCGATGTTCTCGCGGATGAGTTTCTGAGCGACGCGCCCGTCGTCGACGAAGGTCACGTGAGCCGCGCCACGCGACAAGGCTTCCAGCCCAAGCGCTCCGGTGCCTGCGAAGAGGTCGAGCACGACCGCGTCGGTCACCGGGTCACCGAACCGCCCCCCCATAAGCATGGAAAACAGGCTTTCGCGCACACGGTCAGTCGTTGGCCTGAGATGGGCGCCCGCGTCACCCTTGCCGACGGATGCAAGCGCAAGGCCGCGGTATGCGCCCGCGATAATCCTCACGCTTTCAAGAGCGCCTTGAGATCTGTTTCCGGGTCAGCGATGGCGGCCTTGTCGGGTGACTTTCCCCCTTCGATCAAACGCTTACCGACCATGTAGCCACGTGGGTCGTTTATCGCGTCGACCGCGAGCAAGGTGTCGCCCTTGTAGTACCAAAAGGATACGGCGTCGTCGTGGCGGCGGGTGACGATTTCGTCGTAGCCCGTGTTCAGCCCGGCGATTTGCAGCTTGGCGTCGTATTGATCGGACCAGAACCACGGCTTGGCATCGTAAGGCTTTTGCTCACCCATCATGTTCTGTGCGACGATTTCGGCCTGGTCGATGGCATTGCCAACGCTTTCCAAACGGATGCGGCCATCTTTGTAGGGGAAGGAGGCGCAATCGCCAGCGGCGTAGATATCCGGGTCCGAGGTTTCGCCAAATTCGTTCGTCTTGATCCCGTTGTCGATGTCGAGGCCCGCTGCCTCCGCAAGTCCGGCGTCCGGGCGGATGCCCACGCCCACGATGACAACATCGACGTCGAACTTTGAGCCGTCCGTCAGCTCGGCCCCCGAAACGTGGTCGTCTCCCGTGAGGGCTTTGAGTCCCACGCCTTCGCGAAGATCGACGCCATGCGCGGTGTGGAGTGCGCGAAAGGCGTCGGAGGTTTCCGGCGAGGCCACGCGTTGAAGGATGCGTTCGGACATCTCGACCAGCGTGACGGTCATGCCCTTTTTCCTGGCGACCGCGGCGGCCTCCAGCCCGATGTATCCGCCGCCGATAACGAGCGCATGGCGTCCTTCGGCGAATTCATGCGCCATGCTGTCCACGTCGGCGAGGGTGCGCACGGTATGGACGCCGTCCAGATCCCCACCGATCGCGGCCGGCAAACGGTTCGGGACCGCCCCGGTGGTCAACGCGAGTTTGTCATAGGGAATTTCGCCGCCACCTTCGAGGCGCACGACCTTCGCGTCCCGGTCGATCCCGGCCACGCGGGTGCCGAGCTTCAGAGTAATGCCGTTCTCCGAATAGAAGGACTCGGGACGAAGGTAGAGCCGGTCCAGCGTCATGTCGCCAAGCAAGTAGGCTTTCGAAAGCGGCGGACGCTGGTAAGGCGGAACCGGTTCTTCGCCGATCAGTGTGATCGGGCCTTCGAACTTCATGTGGCGAAGCTTGGCGACCAGAGAAGAACCCGCTTGGCCCGCTCCAATGACGACGATACCCGACATGAAAAACTCTCCCCTGTTTGGTCCGAACCCTATAGTCAGACGTAGAAGAAAGGCAACGCGAACAAGGAGGTAATGATGGGAATTTCGGTTGGTGAAACGCTGCCCGACGTAACGCTTTTGAAAATGGGGTCCGAAGGTCCGGAACCGGTGGCTCTCTCAGAGATCACAAAGGGCAAGAAGGTGGTGATCTTCGGTCTGCCGGGCGCGTACACCGGCACTTGCACAACGGCACATGTCCCGAGCTTCATTCGGACCAAGGGTCAGCTTGCGGAAAAGGGTGTGGATCATGTGATCTGCGTGTCCGTGAACGATCCGTTCGTCATGGGCGCTTGGGGTGACAGCACGGGGGCAGCGGCCGCCGGGATCGAGATGCTGGGTGATGCGAATTGTGCCTTTACCGAAGCGGTCGGAATGCGTTTCGACGCGCCGCCCGCGGGCCTGATCGCACGGTCCAAACGTTATGCGTTGATGGCGGAAGACGGTGTCGTGAAGGTTGTCCACGCCGAGGAAAACCCTGGGGTGTGCGAAACCTCCGGCGGCGAAGCGATGGTTGCCGCGATCTGACCCCGACACCCCGTTCGACGGTGGTCCTCCGTGTCGCGAATGCGTGTGGCCCGAAGAGCGCCGTTCCCCTGTTTCTCTGGTTTGAAAATA
>DOUP01000084.1 GCA_003520545.1 Maritimibacter sp.
CCAAGGGCAATGTCATGGACATGGCCGTTGGCATCATCATTGGCGCAGCATTCACGGCGATCGTGTCGTCACTGGTCGCCGACCTGATCAACCCGATCATCGGTTTGTTCACGGGCGGGATCGACTTCACCAACAAATACGCGGTGCTCTCCGGCGACGTTCCGGAGGGTGCCAGTCTGGAAGCCGCGCGCGAGGCGGGGGCGTCGGTCTTTGCCTATGGGTCCTTCCTGATGGCGGTGACCAATTTCCTTATCATCGCTTTCGTCGTCTTCCTGATGGTGAAAAAGGTGAACCAGATCAAAGAGGCCGCGGAGAAACCGGAAGCAGAAACCGCGCCGGAAGAGCCGCCGACCCCGGCAGATATTCAGCTGCTCACGGAAATTCGCGACGCGCTCAAGGCCAGGTAGCAGCTCGCAGTATTACATATGGAAGGGCTCGCGTTGTGCGGGCCCGTTTCGCCGCCTGAACCCTTCCTCAAGACTCCGAAAAGAGAGGACATATGGACCTTCTGGATCAACAACTCGCAACATGGCTCGACAAGTTCGGCGCATTCCTTCCGTATATCGTCAGTGGCATCAAAGCCCTGATCATCCTGATCATCGGGTGGATCATCGCCGGTGCGATCAGCCGGATGGTGCGCAAGCGGGTCGAGAAATCCGACCGGATCGACCCGACCGTCGGCAGCTTCGTCACATCAATGGTGCGCTGGGTGCTTCTGGCCATCGTCGGGATCACGGTCCTGAACGTCTTTGGGGTCGAGGTCACAACGCTTGTCGCCATGCTGGGTGCGGCGACCCTGGCCATCGGTCTGGCGCTGCAAGGGACGCTTTCGAACCTCGCCGCGGGCTTCATGATCATCCTGTTCCGCCCCTACGGGAACGGGCAATATGTCTCCATCAACGGCGCCTCAGGCACCGTGAAAGAGATCAACCTGTTCTTCACCGAGCTGGTCACGCCGGACAATATCCAGATCATCGTCCCGAACGGTCAAGCCTGGGGGGCGGTCATCACGAATTACTCCGCTCACGACACCCGGCGCGCCGATCTTACCGTCGGGATCGGGTATTCGGACGATATTCCGAAAGCGCTGGAGATCCTGCTGGCGACGGCGAAAGCAAATGATCTTGTGCTCGACGATCCCGAACCTTGGGCGAGGGTCACCAACCTCGGTGACAGCTCGGTGGATCTCACGCTGCGGTCCTGGGCCACGGCGGAGAATTTCTGGGACATGAAATTCGCCATCATCAAAGAGGTGAAAGAAGCCTTCGACGCAGGTGGGATTAACATTCCGTTTCCACATCGGACGTTGCTCGTCTCCAATGGCGACGGCGCGCCAGCCAAGATCGACGCGCATGGTGGCGGTCAGGCTGCGTCAAACGGCTGACTGTGGCGATTTCGGCATTCGTGGTATCCTTCCCCTGTTGGATTGAGGGGAGGGCACCATGGATCGTCGCACATTTCTCATCACCACGGGCGCGGCTTGCCTGACGGCGGGACGCGCGTGGGCGGACCGTCGCATCGTCAATTCGCCCGGCGACGGTTTTCTCAACCTGCGCACGGGGCCGGGATCGAACTTCGACGTCATCCGGCGCATGGGGCACGGGTCGTCGGTCGAAACGCTGGAATGGTCCGGGGGCTGGGTCCGTGTCCGCCACCAAAGTGGCGCGATTGGTTGGGCTTTTGGCAAATACCTCGCTCGCCCTGCGTCCTCTGGTGGCTACCGGGTGTATTCGTCGGGCGACGGCTACCTGAACCTACGGACCGGACCAGGCACTAGGTTCGACATCCTGCGGCGGATGTACAACGGTGAACAGGTTGCGATCCTGGAGGTCTCCGGGACTTGGGTCCGTGTGCGCCACGAAAGCGGGGCGGTCGGCTGGTGTTCGTCGAAGTTTCTCAGGCAGTGATTTTTTGCCCAGAATCAGCGTTGACAGGGCGCGTGGGTGAGGATACCTAGCCGCTCGTGTGAATGGCGTGGTAGCTCAGCTGGTTAGAGCACAGCACTCATAATGCTGGGGTCGGTGGTTCAAGTCCANNATCTTGACGATCCGGGCGCCACGGCGCGACGCCCGACCTGGAAGAGCCGGACGTCTCAATGGTGCGCAGGACACGGGTCGGTGCCGGCTCTGGACCGAGCGGCCGACGTTTGGTTCGGGAGGCTGAGATCACCCAGTATTGAAAAAGCGCCGGCCAGCAGATGCTGACCGGCGCTCATTCTCGGTTCGTTCGATCCGTTAGGATCTGATGACGACGGCCGGTGAGACCACGTCGATGCTCAGGGCTTTGCCCACGGCATAGTTCGTCAGTTTCCCGGCGTGTGTGTTCAGACCTGCCGCCAGCCCTTGATCCGCCGCGCAGGCTTCGCGCCAGCCCATGTCGGCCAGGCGCAGGAGATAGGGCAGGGTGGCGTTGCCAAGTGCGATGGTCGAAGTGCGCGCGACCGCGCCGGGCATGTTGGCCACGCAGTAGTGCATGATGCCGTCCACCTCGTAGATTGGGTCCTGGTGCGTGGTGGCGTGCGAGGTCTCAAAGCACCCACCCTGGTCGATGGCGACGTCTACAAGCACAGCGCCCGGCTTCATCGTGGAGAGGTGGTCGCGGGTGACGAGCTTGGGCGCTGCGGCACCGGGGATGAGCACGGCGCCGATCACCATATCGGCCTCTGCCACCATCTCCGCAAGCCGCGTCTGCGAGGAATAGGAGGTCTTGAATTCGCCCCGGAACATATCGTCCAGATCGCGCAGGCGGGGGAGCGACATGTCCAGCACCGTGACGTCCGCGCCCATGCCAGCGGCAACCCGGGCGGCCTGTGTGCCGACGACGCCGCCGCCGATCACCACGACGTTGGCCGGGGCGACACCCGGCACGCCGCCCATCAGGACGCCACGGCCACCATTGGCTTTTTGCAGCGTCCATGACCCGACTTGGGGCGCGAGCTTGCCTGCGACCTCGGACATGGGCGCGAGCAGGGGCAGGCGACCCTGCGCATCGGTCACGGTTTCATAGGCAATCGCCGTGACGCCGGATTTCAACAGGTCGTGGGTCTGGTCCGGATCGGGCGCGAGGTGGAGGTAGGTAAAGAGGATTTGTCCTTCGCGCAGTTTGGCCCGCTCGACCGCCTGCGGCTCCTTCACCTTTACGACCATATCGGCGCGCTCGAAGATTTCGTCCGCTGTCTCCACGATTTCGGCGCCGACGGCGCGGTAGTCGTCATCGGTGAAGCCCGCACCGTCCCCCGCGCTGGTTTCGATGATGACCTGGTGGCCATGGGCGATGGCTTCGCCTGCCGCCGCCGGGATCATCCCGACCCGGTATTCCTGTGGCTTGATTTCCTTTGGGCATCCAATAAGCATCGCGTGTCCTCCTCTATGATCCCAATCTACGGGAGTCGCCGCGCAATAGGTTTGAAAAGACATGGCGCAGTGACGCATCTTGGCGTAGATTTCTTCGATACTTGGGGTGTTTGGGGAAAGGAAATTCGATGGACGCGCTTTTGGACGATATGGACCGTCGCATTCTCGGTGCGTTGCAACGCAAGGGCCGCATGTCCAATGCAGACCTGGCGGAGAAGGTTCATCTTTCCCCCTCGGCCTGTCATCGCCGTGTTCAGCGGTTGGAGAAAGACGGCTTCATCAAGGATTACGTCGCGCTTCTTGATCCTCGCTCGATCGGGTATTCCACCATGGTTTTTGTCGAAATCACCTTGTCCGGGCAGGCCGACGAACTTCTTGCCGCGTTTGAGCGGGAGGTCGCCTTGGTGCCCGAGGTTCTGGAGTGTCATCTCATGGCGGGAAAGGCGGACTATATCCTGAAGGTCGTTGCCCGCGACACCGACGATTTCGCGCGGGTGCACCGTCAGAAGCTTGCCGCGCTGCCGGGGGTCTTGGGGATGCAATCAAGCTTTGCGCTCCGCACCGTGTTCAAGACGACGGCGCTGCCGACCTAGGCCGCCTGAGTGGGCATAAGCTCGATCCGTTTCTCGCGGATCGGGAGGTGCAGGAGCGCGGATAGGGCGCCGACGCCGACCCCGATCCACCAGACGAAGGTGTAGTCGCCCGTCACGTCATACATCCGGCCGCCCAGCCAGACGCCCATGAAGCTGCCCAGCTGGTGCGAGAAAAAGACGATCCCGTAAAGCGTGCCCATGTACCGCAGCCCGTAAAGATGCGCGACGAGGCCGGAGGTCAGGGGCACGGTGGCAAGCCAGAGGCTTCCCATCACGATGGAGAAGACGATGACGCTGACCGGGGTGATCGGCAGGATGATAAAGGCGGCGGCGGCAATGGTGCGCAGGGTGTAGATTCCGGCGAGCAGGTATTTTTTCGGAAGCCGATTGCCCAGCCAGCCCGCGTAGAGGGTGCCCACGATATTGGCGAGGCCGATGAGCGAGATCGAGACGGCGCCCAGTGCCGAGGTGGTCGAGACGCCGATCGAGGCCAGCGTGCCCGACGGGTCGATGGCCCCGCACATCTCGGTGACGAAGGCAGGGAAGTGCGCGGTGATGAAACCCAACTGGTAACCGCAGGAGAAAAAGCCGAGGAAGATGAGCGTATACGACGGATCGCGGAAGGCACGGACCAGAACCTCTCCCAGGCTTTCCTGCAGCTCGATCTTCGAGACCGCAGGGGCACGCATCAGGGGGAGCACCATGAGTACGGCGAGGATTGCGGCGGCGAAGACGATGAACACGCTCTGCCATGGCATCAGCGACAGAAGCCATTCGGCGACCGGTGCGCCGAAGACCTGTCCCGCGCTGCCCGCAGCGGTCGCGATGGCAAGCGACATGGAGCGGTGCTCGTCGCTCGAGGCGCGCCCGACCACGGCGAGGATAACGCCGAAGCCGGTGCCCGCGATCCCGAACCCGACGGCGACCTCCCAGACCTGGTGTGCGAGCGGCGTCGTGGCGAAGGACGAGGCGACGAGGCCCGCGGCATAGAGCACGGCGCCCATGATGATCGCTTTGCGGTCGCCCAGTTTTTCCGCGATGGCGCCGAAGATCGGTTGCCCGACCCCCCAAGCCAGGTTCTGAATCGCGATGGCGAGAGAGAAATCGGCGCGCAACCAGCCGAATTCCTCGGCGATGGGGATTTGAAAAACCCCGAAACTCGCCCGGATGGCGAAGCTGATCATGATGACGAGACAACCGGCGATGAGCACCGGAGAAATGAGGCGTGCACGTTGCATGCTCAGGATAAACCCGGTTTCGGCGCGCGCCGTCAAACGGCAATTCTTGATGCCACGGATCAGCTTTCCTTATGCGCCCGCGCGCGGTAATCGGGAAACATGAGTGAAACGCTGCAAGAAATTTACGCCGCCCGCGTCGAAGAGGGCAGCCTGACCCCTGACCCGGCACAGGAAGAGGCGTTGCCGCTGTTCGATGATATTCGCGAGCATCTGCTGGCAGCCAAGACCCGCAAGAAGGGGCTTCTGGGCGGGTTGTTTCACAAGCCCGAAGATGTGCCGGACGGCCTTTACCTTTGGGGTGGCGTCGGGCGTGGCAAGTCGATGCTGATGGATTTGTTCGTCGAGCACCTGCCCATCGAAGGCAAGCGCCGGGTGCATTTTCATGCCTTCATGCAGGAGGTCCAGCAGGGGCTTCACGAGGCGCGCAAGGGAGGTGCGTCCGATGCAATCGGGCCGGTGGCCGAAAGCATTGGCAAGGATTTGCGTCTGCTGGCGCTCGACGAAATGCAGATCACCGACATTGCCGATGCGATGGTCGTGGGTCGGCTTTTCGAGCGGCTGATGGCGGATGGCGTGGTGATCGTCACCACGTCGAACCGGGTGCCGGATGACTTGTATAAAGACGGGTTGAACCGGCAGCTTTTCCTTCCGTTCATCGACCTCATCAAGGAACGGCTGGTGGTGCATGAGCTGACCTCGCACCGGGATTACCGTCAGGACCGATTGGCCGGATCGCAGGTCTATTTCACGCCGATCAATGGCGAAAGCCGTCGTGCGATGGATGCGGTGTGGCACGACCTGACCGGGGGCGGTGACGCAGAGCCTCTGGTGCTCGACGTGAAGAACCGGGAGGTTGAAATCCCCGCGTTTCGCAACGGGATCGGGCGGGCGAGTTTCTATGCGCTCTGCGGCAAGATGTTGGGGCCGGGCGATTACCTCGCCATTGCGGATGCGGTCCAGGTGCTGGTGCTCGATGATATTCCGACGCTCAGCCGTCAGAATTTCAACGAGGCCAAGCGTTTCGTTACGTTGATTGACGCGCTTTACGAAGCGCATGTCCGGCTGATCGCTTCGGCGGCGGCGGAGCCTGAATATCTCTACCTCGAAGGCGAAGGGTCGTTCGAGTTCGAGCGCACGGCAAGCCGCTTGCGCGAGATGCAGGACAAGGATTGGGGCGCCTGAGCCGCGTTTACCAGTAGTGCCCGATCACGGTGATGAAAACGCCGGGGATTTCTTCGAGCGTATAGCCCCCCGGTTTCGTCCGTTCCGCCCAGACCGCAAGGCCCCCACCAGCGACGAACAGAAGCGCCGAAACACGCGGGACGCGGTTGTCGATCCATGCCGAAATAGCCGATGGGATCGCGAGCGCCACGATGACGATCGCGATGGACATGTAAAGATCGTAGGGCATACCCTAGTATTCAGGGTCGGTGGCGAAAATCAATCGTTCCGCACAGGGGGCGATGCGAAGGATGTTCGTCGTGCCCGGCACGTTGAAGGGCACGCCTGCGGTAACGACGATCTGATCGTCCTCGGTCGCGAGCCCGGCTTCTCGGGCCGCGCGCGCTGCCGAGACAACCGCCATTTTGAAGCGGTCCACCTCGCCAGTCATATGGCTTTGAATACCCCAAGACAGACACAGACGCCGGGCGGTGCCGACCAGAGGGGTGAGCGCGATGATTGGCACGTGGGGCCGTTCGCGGGCTGTCAGGAGTGCGGTGGTGCCCGATTGGGTAAAACAGGAGATGACCTTGATGTCCGTGGCTTCCGCGATTTCGCGGGCCGCGGACACGATGCCGTCGGCGATGGTCGTGCGGGCCACGTGGCGCGAACTGTCGAGCACCTCACGATAGGTGGGGTCGTTTTCCACTTCATGGGCGACGTTGCTCATCGTGGCGACGGCTTCACGCGGGTAATTGCCCGCGGCCGATTCTGCCGAAAGCATCACGGCATCCGCACCTTCGTAGATCGCGTTCGCGACGTCAGAGACTTCGGCGCGGGTCGGCACCGGGCTTTCGATCATCGATTCCATCATCTGCGTCGCGACGATCACAGGTTTGGCGGCGCGGCGGCAGGCGTGCACCAAGCGTTTCTGGATCGGCGGCACGTTCTGCACCGGAAGCTCCACGCCAAGATCACCCCGCGCGACCATGATCCCGTCGGACACCGCGAGAATATCGTCAAAGGCCTTCACGGCCGCTGGTTTTTCGATCTTGGCGAGCACGGCAGCCCGGCCCTGGACCAAGGCACGCGCCTCTTCCACGTCCTCGGGCCGCTGCACGAACGACAGGGCAAGCCAGTCGACGCCCAGTTGGCAGGCGAATTCGAGGTCTTCCTTGTCCTTTTCCGAAAGCGCGGCCAGGGGCAGCACGGTATCGGGCACGTTCACACCTTTGCGGTCGGAAATGGTGCCGCCGACGATCACGCGGCAGTTGGCGTAGTCCTCACCGTTGTCGACGACTTCGAGCCGCATCTTTCCGTCGTTGACCAGAAG
Source organism: Maritimibacter sp. (assembly GCA_003520545.1). Lineage (GTDB taxonomy): Bacteria > Pseudomonadota > Alphaproteobacteria > Rhodobacterales > Rhodobacteraceae > Maritimibacter. Next base: position 7,679 of record DOUP01000084.1, read on the forward strand.
CGTGTCGCCGGGGTTGAGCGCGTCGAAGATTTCTTTGTGCGGAAGGCAAACCCGATGGTTCTCGCCGGGCGTCGGGTCCAGATCGAAGCGGAACATATCGCCGTCTTCGAGCTCGGCGGCTTCCGCGACAAAGGTGCCGCAGCGCAGTTTTGGGCCCTGGAGGTCGGCAAGGATCGCGATGGGTTTGCCCAGGTCCTTTTCGATCTGGCGGATGATGGCGTGACGTTCGCGGTGTCCGTCATGGGTGCCGTGCGACATGTTCAACCGGAACACGTCCGCACCAGCTTCGACCAGCGCACGGATCATGTCATAGGTGTCGGAGGCAGGCCCCAGGGTCGCGACGATCTTTGTGTTACGTGTGCGGGGCATGGGGCCTCTTATGTTTGCGTTAACGGTCCGTTTCTCTGTAGACCGGACAGGGGTCTGCCGCAACGGCATGTGCCGAAAAAGTGGGCGCAATAGCCCTCTTTCCCATTCCCTGCGGCTCGGTTACGCAGGTTTGGCGAAAAAGACGACAGGCGCATGACATACCACCCTTATCACATCTTTGGCGAGGATCGTCCCGGACGTTGGCTTCTGACCTGCGATCATGCGGCGAACACCGTCCCCGATGAGGTTGCGGGCGGGGATCTCGGCATCGCGCCCGAGGACATGGCGCGCCATATCGCGTTCGACCCCGGCGCGGCGGGCGTGTCTCTCGCTTTGGCCAAGATGCTCGACAGCCCCGCAATCTGTTCCAACTTCTCGCGCCTGGTGATCGACCCGAACCGGGGCGAGGATGATCCGACGCTTTTGATGAAGCTATACGACGGGACCATCATTCCGGCGAACCGACATGCGGGTGCGGCTGAAAAGGAACGGCGATTGAACCTGTGCTATCGTCCTTACCACCAAGCGGTGGCGCGGCTCGCGGCGCGGCAGGATGATACGATTTACGTCGCGATCCACTCCTACACCAAGCAGCTTCGCGGCCGCGATCCACGGCCGTGGCACATCGGCGTGCTCTATGCGCGCGACGAACGTTTCTCGCGCCCCTTGATCGAGCGGCTGCACCAGGAAAGCGATCTGATGGTCGGCGCCAATGAGCCCTACGGCGGGCACCTGGACGGCGATAGCGTGGACCGGCACGCCATTTATCATGGTCGGGTGAATGTGCTGATCGAGATCCGGAACGACCTCATCGAAACCGATGAACAGCAATATGCCTGGGCCGAACGTCTTGCTCCGATGCTTGAAGAGGTGCGGGCGAAGGCCAATCTGTGAACAAAGAGGAGAGAGACCATGGACGACCAGACCCGCATCGAACTTGAGGCTGCCGCCTTCCGCCGTTTGCAGCAGCATCTCATGGAAGACCGCAAGGACGTGCAGAACATCGACATGATGAACCTCGCCGGGTTCTGCCGGAACTGCCTGAGCCGTTGGTATCAGGAAGCCGCGAACGAACGCGGAATCGAGATGTCAAAGGAAGAAGGGCGCGAAGTCTTCTATGGGATGCCTTATGACGACTGGAAGGCGCGGAATCAAACCGAGGCCAGCCCGGAAAAACAGGCGGCCTTCGAGACGAGTTTCAAAGAGAACGTGCTTAAAGAAAAGGGTTGAGGCGTTCGCTCCTGGCGTGGGCGCGACCGGGGGTCGCTCTGACGGCGACGATCCGGCGGCAGATCCGAACGCCTACCCGTCTTACGCGGCCCGAGAGGCGCCGGGCATCGTCCATGCCTGACAACTTGTGCACAAGTCCTGTGGGGAATTGCGGGCTTCTGTGCACCTGCGCGGTGGCGCATAGTCAGTTTCAGAGTCCGAGGAGCAGACAATGACACGCATGCCCACCTATTTCATTTCCCATGGCGGCGGACCGTGGCCCTGGATCGAGGAGATGCGGCAGAGGTTCGCGGTGCTTGAGCAAAGCCTGGCGGCGATGCCGGGAGAATTGCCCGAAGTGCCAAAAGCCGTCCTGATGATCTCGGGTCATTGGGAGGCGCGGAGCGTGCGGGTCATGCACAGTGCTTCGCCGCCAATGGTGTATGATTACGCCAACTTTCCACCACACACCTACGACGTGGTCTATCCCGCGCCCGGTGCTCCCGAGATCGCAGAGCGCGCCAAAGCTCTGCTGGAGCTGGCCGGGATCGAGGCTGCGCTCGACGAAACCCAGGGCTTCGATCACGGCACCTTCGTACCTGCCTACATCATGTTTCCCGACGCCGAGGTGCCGGTATTCCAGGTGTCGATGGTGGAAGGGTACGACCCGGAAACCCATTTCGCCATCGGGCGCGCTCTGGCGCCGTTGCGGGACGAGGGCGTTTTGATTGTCGGGTCGGGGTTGAGCTACCACAACCTGCGCCAATTCGGGCCGCAGGCCGAGGTGCCGTCAAAGGCGTCCGATGCGTGGTTGAACGAGGTCCTTGGGATGGCTCCCAAGGACCGGACGAAGGCGCTTCTGGACTGGGAGACGGCCCCCTATGCGCGGGTGTGTCACGCCCAGGAGGACCATCTGGTTCCTCTGTTTTCTGCGCTGGGCGCGGCGGAGCTTGGTAAAGCCACGCGGACCTACCATGAGGATGGTCTTTCGGGCGGGGTCACCGCTTCGAGCTGGCGTTTCGACTGATCGTTGGCGGCGTCAGTAGACGTCGCCCTTTTTCACCTTGTCGGAAAATGACGTGGAGCCGCCGGCGGCGAGTGTCCTTGCCTGCTCCACCCAGCCGTCACGACTGACACGTCCTTTGAAACCTTTGAGATTGGCGTCGACCCAGGCGACTTCATCCGTCGTCCAATTGGCGATCTGGTCGAAATGGTAGAACCCGAGATCGTTGACCAAGGTTTCCAGTTTCGGCCCGACGCCCTTGATCAGCTTTAGATCATCGGCGGTGCCGTCGCGGGGGGCGTCGAGCGTGGCGGGTTTGGTGCCGCCTGCGCTGCTGTCTTCCGCCCTGTCGGGAGCCGTCTGGCTTGACCCGACAACCCTGCCCACGTTTTCCTTCACGCGTTCGGCCGCGGAGAGCGGCACCGGGGAGGAGGCGTTCGACAGGTCGGCTTCCAGTTTCGCGATATGCGCTTCCTGATCGGTGCCTGCGGCGCGGCAGGTCTCCAACTCGGCTTTCAGCCGCGCGACCTCGGCGCTGTCGCCGGGGCGTCCCGGTTTGCGGCGTCCGAAAACCAGCCAGCCTGCGACCAACCCGACGAGGGCGGCCAGAACGAGCAGCACCACCATTTCGGAAATCAGGAAATCCCAGTTCTCAAGCATCTTTTGTCTCCTTGTGGCGGGCCCGGATCACTCCGGCCAGTTGAAGGTGGTGCGCCGGTTCTGGGCGCGGCCTTCTTCGGTGTCGTTCGAGGCGACCGGCTCGGTTTCGCCATACCCTATGGCCACCATCTTGCTGGCCGGGATGCCGCGTTCGATCAACGCATCACGCACGGCACGGGCGCGTGCGACCGAGAGCGTGTAATTGGCTTTATCGTCGCCGTCGCTATCGGTGTGGCCGCCGATGACCACGTTCATCCCGAAGGGCGCGGTGCAATGCAGGACAAGCCCAGCGATATCGTTGATGACGTCGAGCGATGTCGTGTCGAGTTCTGCGGAACCGGTGACGAATTGGATCGAACGATTCTCCTGCACCTTCGCGGCCTCGTCGTTGCAGGTCACTTTCGAAACCGGGAAGTCAGGCGTCTTCAGCCAGAATCCATTCACCGCCACTTCGGTGCGGCCGGTCGCGGTGTTCACCCGCGTTTCGCCATTTTCCGCCGTGAAGGCGGTGTCTACCAGTTCCACCGGCCCACCGATCGCCGTGGCGAGCAAGCTTGCGACAAGCGTTTCATCGAGACCGGGGAGGATAGACGCTGTGACATTGGTGAGTTCGCCGTTTTCCACGCGAAGCGTGAGCGTGTTGAGAAGCGGCATCACCGGCTTCAACTCGGTCAGCGCTTCTTCGAGGATTGGCATGGTGGCTGAGGTGGTTCTCACGTCACCGTCCGCGCCGCCGAGGCCGAGGGCCTGCGCAAAGCCGTCTTTGCCGATGCTTTCCGGGACTGAACCGTCGAGATGCAAGCCTCCCGCCGCCTCGTACCTCGCTTCGAACGTGACCACGCCGGGGTCCAGAACGGTGATGTCGGCAATCGTCTCGAACCCGTCGGGCAGATCGGCAAGCGCGGTTTCGGCGCGTGCGGCCTCTTGCGGGGTCTTGGCGACACCCGAGAAAATGGCTGTCTTGCCGGAGAGCGCGAAGCTCCCCTCGTCGAGCGGGCCCAAGGCTGTGTGCCCCGTGACAAGCGCGTCAGACCATCCATCGGGGGCGCCGGAGGCGAGAGAAAGCTGCTCGGCGCCCGTGAGGCCAGCGGTCTCCAACGTCTTGCCCGCTGCTTCTGTCGGCACCGTTCCGGTCATCCCGAAACTGCCGTCCGCGCCTTTTGCCAATCCCGTTGCATAGGGATCTGCTACCGGCAGCACCGTGACCTCGTCGGAGCGCACAACACGCCGTCCATTCACCTGGTTGAGCGAGGTCAGAAGGCCTGCGAGTTCGTCTTCGGTGTCTGCCGTGCCGCTCAGGGTGATGTCGCGGCCGGAGACGCGGACCTCCATGGGGTGCACGGTGCTACCTGCGACGGCATCCGCGGCTGTGCGCACCTCGTTTTCCATCCGAACAGCATGGTCTATCGCGCCCCAGTAGGCCAGGGCGGCGATCCCACCGATCAAAACGATGATGCCGACAAATACCCGCATACGACCCCCATACCAAACGCTGCGGACCCATCCGCATGGCGCTGATGAGGCCGCACTCCCATCGTCAAATCAAGCGAAAACTCGGACCGCTCCCGTCAGATCGCGGCCTTGCGGCTTTCTTCCAGGTAGATCTCGCGCAGGCGCGGAGCGACCTTGCCCACCTCGCCGGTGCCAATGGGCGTGTCGTCGATCTCGACCACCGGCATGACGAAGGTCGATGCCGAGGTGATGAAAGCCTCATCCGCCTCTTTCGCCTCGTCGATTGTAAAGCTGCGTTCCTCGATCTCCATCTGCGCCTCACGGGCGAAGCGCAGCACGGCGGCACGGGTGATCCCGTGCAGGATGTCGGTGGACAGTTCCCGCGTGATGATCTTGTTGCCCGTTACGATATAGGCGTTGTTCGAGGTACCCTCGGTCACCTTGCCGTCCTCGACCATCCAGGCATCGTCCTTGCCTGCTTTCTTGGCCATCATCTTGCCCATCGACGGGTAAAGAAGCTGGGTGGTCTTGATGTCGCGGCGACCCCAACGGATGTCGTCGATGGAGATGACCTTGATCCCCTGTTTCGCGACCGCGCTGTCGGCGAGACCAGGCTTGGACTGGGTGAAGAGGACGAGCGTGGGCTTCGTGACTTCGGGATCGGGAAAGACAAAGTCGCGGTCGCCGGCAGAGCCGCGCGACACCTGAAGGTAGATCATGCCTTCGTCGATGTCGTTCCTGGCGACCAGTTCCCGGTGAATGTCGAGCAGGTCATCGAACGCCTCGGGCTTGTCCATGTCCAGTTCGCTCAACGAACGCTCCAGCCGTGCCTTGTGGCCGTCGAAGTCGATCAGCTTTCCGCCCAGCACAGAGGTTACCTCATAGACGCCGTCGGCCATGAGAAAGGACCGGTCGAAGATGGAAATCTTCGCGTCCTCTTCCGGCAGATAGTCTCCGTTCACGTATACAATGCGGCTCATAGCGGTCTCCTACCCCCAAAGGCCCGGTTCGGGCGGATGCACCCCGGCCTCGTCGAATTTCAAAGGTTCGCGGCGGTCTTCCGCCAAAAGCAACGGTCCGTCAAGGTCGGTGACCAGCGCGCCCTGGGCAACGAGGGTGGCGGGCGCCATGGCGAGCGAGGTGCCGACCATGCAGCCGACCATGACCTCGAACCCGCGCGCACGGGCGGCGTCGCGCAGTTTGAGCGCTTCGGTCAGCCCGCCGGTCTTGTCCAGCTTGATATTCACGACGTCGTATTTGCCAGTGAGCGCGTCGAGGGTCGAGGTGTCATGTGCGCTTTCGTCGGCGCAGACGGGCACGGGGCGGTCCATCCCGATCAGGGCTTCGTCATCGCCAGCGGGCAGGGGTTGCTCTACCAGCGTCACTCCGAGGCGCTCCAGGTGCGGGGCAAGATCGGCGTAGACCTCCGCACTCCAACCTTCGTTCGCATCGACAATGATCCGCGACTTGGGCGCACCGCGCCGCACCGCTTCGAGCCGGGCCATATCGTCCGGTGTTCCGAGCTTGATCTTGAGCAAGGGGCGATGGGCGTTCTTCGCCGCCGAAGCTTCCATCGCATCCGGCGCGCCCAACGACAGGGTATAGGCGGTGATCTCGGGGCCCGGCACATCGAGCCCGGCCAGTTCCCAGACCCGTTTGCCGGTGCGCTTTGCCTCCAGGTCCCAAAGGGCGCAGTCGACGGCATTCCGCCCTGCGCCTGCGGGCAGGAGCTCCTGCAATTCCTCCCGCGTGAACCGCTTCGGCAGAGCTTCAATCTCGTCCGTTACGCTGTCGAGCGTTTCCGAGTAGCGCGCGTACGGCACACATTCGCCCCAACC
>DOUP01000075.1 GCA_003520545.1 Maritimibacter sp.
CCCAGTCGCCTTCTTCCAGGTAGGTGACGCGGTCGGTCATGGACGCAAGAGCGATGGCGTCGGAGCCTACGAACATCTCGCCGTCGCCGTGCCCGATGGCCAGCGGCGAGTTCTTCCGTGCTGCGATCATCAGGTCCTGTTCGCCGTCGAAGAGAAACAAGAGCGAATAGGCCCCGTCGAGACGCGGGAGCATCTCGCGCACGGCCTCGACCGGCGTCTTGCCTTCGTCGATGAGCGTTGCGACGAGGCAGGCCACGCTTTCGGTGTCGGTCTGGCTTTCGAAATGGACACCCTTGGCGGCGAGCTCTTCGCGGATCGCGTGGAAGTTCTCGATGATCCCGTTGTGAACCAGCGCGACCTTGCCGGACCTGTGCGGGTGAGCATTGGAGACAGTGACGCCGCCATGGGTGGCCCAGCGGGTGTGGCCGATGCCGGATTTTCCAGGCAGCAGGTTGTGCCCCAGTTCATCCGAGAGGTTCGCGAGCTTGCCCACGGCGCGGCGGCGATCAAGCGTGCCGGCCTCGTTCACCGTGGCGATGCCCGCGCTGTCATAGCCGCGGTATTCCAGCCGCCGCAGCGCCTCCGCGATGATGGGAGAGACTTCGTGTTTGCCCAGAACCCCAACGATGCCGCACATGGTTTATCCTTTCTTCTGCGCTTTCTGCGTGCGCAGTTTTTCAAAAAATTTGGTGGCGAAGCCCGGTTTGTTTTCCTGACGGGCGCGGCCGACGGCCAGGGCGCCGGGGTCCACGTCCTGCGTGACCACGGTGCCGGTCGCGGTCATCGCGCCGTCACCCACGGAGACGGGGGCCACCAGCATGGTGTCCGACCCGATGAAGGCATGTGCCCCGATATGGGTGTGGTGTTTGAACACGCCGTCGTAATTGCAGGTGATGGTGCCCGCGCCGATGTTGGCACCTTCGCCGACGAAGGCATCGCCGATGTAGGTGAGGTGGTTGACCTTGGCCCCTGTGTCGATGGTCGCGTTCTTGATCTCGACGAAGTTGCCCACCTTGGCCCCCTCGGCCAGTTCCGCGCCGGGACGCAGGCGGGCATAGGGGCCGATCACGGCGCCGCGCGAGACGTGACAGCCCTCGAGATGGCTGAAGGCCCGGATGCGCGCGCCGTTTTCCACGGTAACGCCGGGGCCGAAGACGACGTTGGGTTCGATCACCGTGTCCCCCCCGACGAAGGTGTCGGCAGCGAAGAACACGGTGTCCGGCGCGACCAGCGTGACGCCGTTCTCCATCGCTTCCGCCCGTTTGTCTGCCTGAAGCTGCGCTTCGGCCGCGGCGAGTTCTGCGCGGGTGTTGATGCCGAGCGTTTCGGCCTCGTCACAGGTGACGACCGAGCAGGTCAGCCCGCGTGCATTGGCGATGTCGACGATGTCGGTGAGGTAATATTCGCCAGAGGCGTTGTCGTTGCCGACGCCCGCGATCAGGTCAAACAGCGTCGCGGTGTCTGCCGCGATCACGCCAGAGTTGCACAGCGTGATGGCCCGCGTCGCTTCGTCCGCGTCCTTGAACTCCACGATCCTGGCCAGCCGGTTCCCGTCGAGCACGAGCCGCCCGTAGCGCCCCGGATCGGCGGCCTCGAACCCGAGCACGACGACATCAGCCCCCTTGGCGCGCGCCTTGGCCATGGCGTCCAGCGTTTCGCGCCTGATGAACGGCGTATCGCCATAGAGCACCACGGCGTCGCCCTGGAAATCCGCCAGCGTGTCGCGGGCCTGGTCGACCGCGTGGCCGGTGCCGCGTTGCTCTTCTTGCAGGACCACGTCGATCTCGTCGTCCAATGCCTTGGCCGCCTTGGTCACAGCCTCGGCGCCGTGGCCCGCAACCAGCACGGTGCGCTCAGGCGCCAGCGCGGCACCAGAGGACAGCGCATGGGCAAAGAGCGGTGCGCCGCCCAATTCGTGCAGCACTTTCGGCAGGTCGGAGTTCATCCGCGTGCCTTGACCGGCGGCGAGAACAATGAGGGCTGTGGGCATCGGCTGCTCTTTTCTTTTAATCAAGTCCGTTTTACCTCTGCGCGCGTATCACGCAAGTGAGCGTTGGAAAAGGGCGGGCCATTCGGCATGAAAACGGTGATCTTCGATCTGGACGGCACGCTGGCCGACACCTCGCGTGACCTGATCGCTTCGGCCAACGCCTGTTTCGCAAGACGCGGGCTGGGCGATGTGCTCGACCCGGTGGCGGATGCGGCGACGGCGTTTCGCGGCGGGCGGGCGATGTTGACGCTGGGGTGTTCCCGGCTGGCGCTCGCGCCCGAAACGGTCGAGGAGGATTACCCCTATCTCCTGGAGTGGTATGGCGACAATATCGACCGCCACACGGTGATGTATCCCGGCGCGGTCTCGGCGATCGAAGCCTTGGCGAAGTCTGGCTACGCGGTCGGTGTCTGCACGAACAAGCCCGAGGGGCTGGCGCAGACGCTCCTGTCCCGGCTCGGGGTGCGCGATCTCTTCGCCTCGCTCGTCGGCGCGGACAGCCTGCCGGTGAAAAAGCCCGATCCGGCGCCCTACGTGGCGAGCGTGGAACGGGCCGGGGGCGTGGTGGCGTCCTCTCTCCTCGTGGGGGATACGGTGACGGACCGCGAAACCGCGCGCGCCGCCGGGGTGCCCTCGCTCCTCGTGACCTTTGGGCCGGAGGGGCGCGGGGTGGCAACGCTCGAACCCGAAGGGCTTCTCGATCACTATGACGCGCTCGGGGCGGAAGTCGCGCGCCTGATCGGTTGACGATCCCGGAAAGGCTGCGCAAGCTTCGGCCATGAGCGAGACATTCAAAGGCAATTTCACCCAGCAGGAGCCGATCCCGGAGGAGGCCATCGAGGCCGCCGTGGAGATCATGCGCTCGGGCCGTCTGCACCGCTACAACACCGGCGCGGGCGAGGCCGGTGAGGTGGCACTTCTGGAAGAGGAGTTTGCCGCGTGGTCGGGTGCGAAATACTGCCTCGCGGTTGCCTCGGGCGGCTACGCGCTCGCCACCGCGCTGCGCGCCGTCGGGGTGACACCCGGCGACAAGGTCCTGACCAATGCCTTCACGCTCGCCCCGGTGCCGGGAGCGATTGCCAGCCTCGGCGCGGTGCCGGTCTTTGTCGGGGTGACGGACGGCTTGGTGATCGACCTCGACGATCTGGCGGCGAAGGCGGATCAGGCAGATGTCCTGATGCTGAGCCACATGCGCGGGCATATCGCGGACATGGACGCCCTCATGACGATCTGCGACGCGCGGGGCGTGACGGTGATCGAGGACTGCGCGCACACGATGGGGGCACGCTGGAACGGGGTGCTCTCGGGCCGCCACGGGGCGATCGGCTGCTATTCCACGCAGACCTACAAACACATGAATTCGGGCGAAGGCGGGCTTCTGATCACCGACGACGAAGAGGTCGCGGCCCGCGCGATCGTGCTGTCGGGGAGCTATATGCTCTATGAACGTCACCGTGCGGCACCCGGTCCCGAGGTGTTCGAGCGGGTGAAATACGACACGCCCAACGTGTCGGGCCGGATGGACNNGTCTTCGTTCCAGTTCCTGCTTCTGGACTGGTCCGATACTGCCATAACCGAGGTCGTGTCGCGCTGTGCCGGACGTGGCGTGGAGTTAAAATGGTTCGGCGCGCCGGAGCCCGTGGGCTTCACCTCCCGCTACGACAGTTGGCGCTACGTGCCATCCGGGCCGATGCCCGAGAGCGATCGGGTCTTGAAAGGCATCCTTGACCTGCGGTTGCCGCTCACGTTCTCCGAAGACGACTGCGCCCAGATCGCGCGGATCATTCGGGCCGAGGTGTCGAGCGTCTACCAAGCCGCCTGACGGCGGCTTCGGAGGACCAGTCCTCCGAACCTCCTGGGATATTTTCGACCGGAAAGAGGGGCCGGGTCCACCCCCGGGACAAATCCCGGGGGCTTTCCGGTCACGGCCATCGGCTTCCCAGCCTGTACCGTAACCCCAGCATCGCGCGTTAAGGTTAATAATCCCTTTCCGGTCCAAAATATC
>DOUP01000072.1 GCA_003520545.1 Maritimibacter sp.
GGCGTCGAGCGTTTCCTTGTAATCCTTGAGGTCCAGATCATCGATGCGACCGCCGGTGAGCGCAATGGAGCCGGAGAGTTTCGGCGTGTCGATCTGGATTCGTTCACTGCCCGCAACAGCATTGGCAGCGGTGTCCGCATTGGTTGCAGCGGGAGTGGTTTCGCTACCCGTGCTGACCGCGGCCGGGGGTGTCGCGACGCCACCTTCGTCAACCGCGCCCGGGGCGAGCGTCTCCGCGACCTCCTCGGGCTGCGGAGCGACCGGGTCCTCTGGTGGGAACAGGATCACCCATCCGGTGATGACGAGAAAACTCAGCACCGTTGCCAAGAGAAGGTTCTTGTTCTGGTTATCCATGGAAGGCCCACCAATCGTTCTTTCGGATCAGGTGGGTTCAACCGTCCGGGCAGGCAAAGGTCAAGCAGTTTTCCCGTGAGTGGCCCAAGTTTGCTTGGCCAAAGCGCGCCCGGACGGTGGCCGCGGGGGGCCTGGCCGGACCGGCCGCCACGGCGTCACGCCCCCTTGGCTCGTGATGTGATGTCGGGCACGGGCGGGATTCTTTCGTGGTGGGCCGTGATCCAGGACGCTGTGTCCGCAAACGGCATCGGGCGCGCGATGGAATAGCCTTGCACGTGGCCGCACCCCAGTTGCGCCAACATGGAGTGTTCGCCGTGCGTTTCAACGCCTTCGCCCAGGGTGTCCAGCCCAAGGCGATCCGCCATGGTCAGGATGGCGGAAACCATGTTTTGCTGGTCGCGGTCGGTGTCGACCTGGCTGATGAAGGATCGGTCGATCTTGATCCGGCTCACGTCGAACCGCCGGATGTTGGAGATCGAGGCATGGCCGGTGCCGAAGTCGTCGAGGTCGATGCCGCAACCCAAACGCGATAAGGCGGCGATATTGCGGGTGGTCGTGTCATCCTCGGATTGGGCGACCACGTTTTCGAGGACTTCGACCACCAGCCGGGACGGTGCAAGCTCGAAACGATCGAGCTCCCACCGGACCTTTTCGAACATTCGCGGGTTTCGCAATTCGTCCGGTGAGAAATTTACCGCGACATTCGGAACCGACAGGCCAAGCCGGTCCCATTCCCGCAAGGCCGTGAGCGCATGGAAAAGGATAACTTCGCCCAACCGTTCGAACAATCCGGCCTCCGCAATCGCAGGCAGGAAGGCGGCGGGGGCGACCTGACCCTTTCGCGGATGCTCCCACCGTGCCAAGGCTTCGAACCCTGTCAATGCGCCAGTGTCGGTGGAGACCTGGGGTTGGAACCAAGGTTTGATATCTCCTTGTTCCAGCGCCCGCACGACCTCTTTCGTCAGGTTGTCCGGGATAGAGACGCGGGGTCGCATGCCCCGCGAAAACGCACGGATCGAACCGGGACCGACCTTCTGCGCCTCGTCCAGCGCGCTTTCGGCAGCATCCAGAAGGCTTTGGCTGTTCTGATCCGAAACCCGCGACGGAAGGGCGAACCCGACGCAACAGGACAGGAGCACGCGCGTGCCATCCAGCGAAATCGGCTGATCGATCGCGTCCTGCAAACGACCCGACAGCTGGATCATGCTTTCCAGGTCGGTGCGCGGTGTCTTGGCCAGGGCCAGTCCGAACCGTCCGGGGGACAACGCCGTCGTCAGGTCGCTTTCACGTAACGTGCTGCGGATACGGTCGCCAACAGAGCGCAGAATAGTCTCCGCCCCGCCATCGCCAAACTGCGCGACAAGGGCGGCTGCATTATCGATCTCGACGACGAGACAGACCGGAGGGTCACCTTCCGCGTTCGCGCCTTCTGTCACAGCGACCGAGAGCCGGTCGAGCAAGGTTTCGCGACCCGGAAGCCCGGTAACGGAATCGCGTTTGTGCAAGGCAGCCCAAGGCGATTTCAGCACGCCGGTCAGAAGCAGAAGTGTGGGCAGCGTCACGGCAAAAACGAGCAAGAAGCCCTCGCCCCCAAACCAATAGGCCCCGAGCATTACGGCAGGCAAGAACGCCAATGCGTGGGGGCCGAACACCGCCGGACGGAGCTTTTCGAGAATGGTCGTCCGCTCGGTCGCCGATTTGAAACTCATGAAACCTATCCCCGGGTTCGTCCAGCGCGAGTCGGGCGCGCTCTGGAAAACATAGGGGGCACGAGTCAATCAGCAGTTAATGCGCCAACACCTCAGCCGCCTTCCGCGGGTGAGGGCCGCGTTAGCCCAGCGAAATCAAAGAGTTTCGGATCAAGCAGATGCGACGGCCGCGCGTTCATAAGCGCGCGGAACATCACCTGCCTGCGTCCCGGCGCGTTCTTTTCCCAGCCGTCGAGGATTTGCTTCACCTGCTGGCGCTGCAACCCATCCTGAGACCCGCAGAGATCGCAGGGAATGATAGGGTAATCCATGGCCGAGGCGAATTTCTCGCAGTCCTCTTCCGCGACATGAGCCAACGGACGATAGACGAAAAGATCGCCTTCTTCGTTGACCAGTTTCGGCGGCATGGTCGCAAGACGTCCGCCGTGGAACAGGTTCATGAAGAAGGTCTCCAGAATGTCGTCCCGGTGGTGACCCAGAACCACGGCCGAACAGCCTTCTTCCCGCGCGATACGGTAGAGGTTCCCGCGCCGAAGCCGTGAGCAGAGCGCGCAGAACGTTCGGCCCTCCGGCACCTTGTCCATGACGATGGAATAGGTGTCCTCGTACTCGATCCGGTTCGGCACCCCGCGCTCTTCCAAGAACTTCGGAAGCACGGTCGCGGGAAAACCCGGCTGCCCTTGGTCGAGATTGCAGGCGAGGATGTCGACCGGCAGAAGTCCGCGCCACTTCAATTCGTAGAGCGCGGCCAGCATGGTGTAGCTGTCCTTGCCGCCCGACAGACACACGAGCCATTTGGGCTGCGATCCGTCAGCTCGCGGTTCGATCATACCGTATTGCTCCACCGCCTCGCGCACGTTTCGGATAATGCGCTTGCGCAGCTTCTTGAACTCCGTGGTGGAGGGCGCGCCATTGAACAGCGGATGGATGTCGTCGGTTTCGTCAAGCATGGCCGCCTCATAGGGCGGAGGCCGCGCTGAGGCAAGGAAAAGCGGGGACTATCCGGCCTTCATGCGCCTGCTCGCTCCATCGCCCAGCCGCTTCCCGCGCTCGTAATACCGTTTCGCGATATCCTCGGACTGGAGGGGGGCTCCGGCGGCGAGGCGTTTGCAGTAATTTTCCATCTTCTCGCCGAAATGGGTCTGTTTGGTTTCGTTCTGCCTGGGCGGGATCTTGACCTGCTCGGCATCGGTCGGTTGCCCGATCTCGGTCAGAAGCCGCGCGGCCCCTTCGGGCGTGGTCAATTCCGACAGGTCGATGCGGTGGATGTGGACGTTGGGCATGTCGGCGGTAAGACGCGCGTAATATTCTGCGCGGGCAAAGACCTCATGCACGTACCAAAGCGCACTGCCAGCAACGCCATGCTCCATGAAGGGTTTCGATTGCACGATGGTGTTGGGATAGCGCGGATCGAGCGCAAAAAGCCACGTGTAGCCATGGTTGGAGAACTCGAACCGGTTCACGTAGCTCCATTGGATCTTGAACGGGTCACGCGTGAGGATGACCAGGTGCACCTCGCCCGCTTCGGCCAGCGCCTCGATGTTCTCGACCATTCCGGCCTTGAACAGAAAATGCGACACCTCTGCATAGCGGTCCACGTCCGAGGCGATCAGCCGTTCCCACTTCTGTTTCCAGAACTTTTGCACATGCTCGACGTTGCCGACCGAATTGAAGAAGGTGAAATGCGAGGCGTCGGGCGTGTTCACGCCGAGTTGTAGATAGCCCAGCCGTTCGTGGTGAACCTCGGCGCCCT
>DOUP01000036.1 GCA_003520545.1 Maritimibacter sp.
TGGCCCAGCCAATCCGCTCCCGCGGCAATATCCGCGGGGCCGTTGATGATCCGCCCGACCGTCACAACCGCTCGACCCAGTCCAGCGCGGCGGCCACGCTCTCCACGACCTCACCTGGTGGCATCTCCGGCCGGGCGACCATGACAACCGGGAGGCCAAGAACGCGCGCCGCCTCGACCTTGGCCCGGCCCCCCTGCCCGCCCGCGTTCTTGGTGACGACAACGTCGACACCCTCGGCCCGGAAGAACGCCACCTCGTCCTCGACGGAAAACGGGGGGCGCCCGACCAGCCAATCGCCGTTCTCATGCGGATAGTCGCGCGTCGGAGGATCAATCCGCCGACAAATCACGCGATCCACCGGCAAGGGCCCAATTGCCTCGACCGATCCCGGCCCGGTGCCGAGAAACACGCAGGACGCCGCGCCAATCTTCCCCGCGACATCGGCCTCAACCGCAGCGACGCGCCAATCGTCGCCAGCCTCAGGCTCCCACGCCGGACGCAGAAGCAGCACGTAGGGCAGCCCCGAACGCGCACAAATCGCCTGTGTCCGCCGCGAAATCCGCGCGGCAAATGGATGTGTCGCGTCGATCACCGCATCGAACCCGCCGTCGCGCAGATAGGCCGCCTGCGCCGCCTCTCCACCAAATCCACCGACCCGCATGGTGCCATCCAGCGCCGCCGGTGTGCGTGTCGCGCCCGCGAGCGAGACGGTCAGGTCAACCCTACCATCGCGGTCCAAACGCGCCGCCAAGGCCCGCGCTTCCGCCGTGCCTCCCAAAAGCAAAATCCTCATGCGCCAGCTCGTCCGATGATATTGCCCTTCCGGTCGATCACGACCACGTCGAACGCCATTTTGCCCCCGAATCGCGCCTCGACCCGTGCCAACGCCGCCCGTGCCACGGCCTCGGCCATCGGCGCACCGACCATTTCATAAGCCTCCAGCGCCGTGTTTGCCTCGGCCACACGCGGCTCCCCGACCATTTCGGCGAGCGCCGCGAAATCCACCTGGGACCGGCCCGAATGCAGGTCCACCGCACCTTGCGCCAGCTTGGTCAGCTTGCCGATCCCTCCCCCGATGGTCACCCGCGCGACCGGGTGCTTGGCGAGGTACTTGAGCATCCCGCCCGCGAAATCACCCATGTCCAGCATGGCACTATCATCCAAGCCATACAGCGCTTGAACCGTCGCCTCGCTCGTCGCCCCCGTGCAGCCCGCCACATGGGTCAGCCCGGTGGCACGCGCCACATCCACCCCGCGATGGATGGACGCGATCCAGGCCGCGCAGGAGAAGGGCCTGACGATGCCGGTCGTGCCCAGGACCGAAAGCCCGCCAGTGATTCCCAACCGCGGGTTCCACGTCTTGGCCGCCAGCGCCTCACCCCCGGGAATGGAGATCGTGATCTCAACATCCGCAGGTTGGCCATAGGTTTCCGCCATCTCGGCCACCACGCCCGCCATCATCTCGCGCGGCACCGGGTTGATCGCCGGGTCTCCCGGCGGGATCGGCAGGCCGGGCTTCGTGACGATCCCGACGCCGTCGCCCGCGTGAAACGTGACACCGCCGCCGCCCATCCGCACCCGCGCCCTGATCAACGCGCCATGGGTCACGTCGGGGTCGTCGCCTGCATCCTTGGTGATCCCGGCCTCGGCCCACCCCTCGCCCGCGTCGCAATACGCGACGGCAAAAGTCGGCGTCTCGCCCTTGGGCAGCGTGATTGTCACCTCACCCGGAAACGCCCCGCCCCAGAGCCGCGCCAAAGCGGCTTTGACCGCGGCGGTCGCACAAGCGCCCGTGGTCCAACCCCGGCGCAACTCTGTCTTGGGCGTATCATCCATCGCGGCGACTATAGGAGCAGATCGCGGGCAAAGAACAGGGCGAAACCAGACGCTTCTCATCGCGCCTCGCCCGAGGCATAACGCCCCCATGAGCGACTCGATCATCCTTCCGCCCGGCGATTGGCCGGTGATGCAGCCCGGCTGGGTCTGGCTTTGTGGCGCCGGCCCCGGCGACCCTGGCCTTTTGACCCTGCACGCCCTGAACGCGCTCCGCCAGGCGGATGTGATCGTTCACGACGCATTGGTCGATGCCCGCATCCTCGACTGGGCCAATCCGGACGCGGAACGGCTTTATGCCGGCAAACGCGGCGGCAAACCCTCGGCCAAGCAAAAAGACATCTCGCACCAGCTTATCCACCTGGCCAAGGCGGGCAAGAAAGTGCTGCGCCTCAAAGGCGGCGATCCCTTTGTCTTCGGACGCGGCGGCGAAGAGGGTCAGACGCTGGTGCAGCACGCCATCCCGATCCGTATCATCCCCGGCATTTCCGCCGGTATCGGCGGGCTGGCCTATGCTGGTATCCCCGTCACCCATCGCGATGTGAATCAGGCGGTGACCTTCGTCACCGGCCACGACCGGACAGGCGGTCGGACCGGCGTGGATTGGGCGAGTGTCGCCAAGGGTTCGGGCGTGATCGTGATCTACATGGGCATGAAACACCTGGCGGACATCGCGACCGACCTGATAGGCGCGGGCCGCGGCCCGGACGAGCCCGTCGCCATCGTGGCGCAGGCCACCCTGCCCGACCAGCAGGTCCTGGAAACCACCCTCGCAACCTGCGCGTCCGATGCGGCCGCCAGCGGCATCGGCGCCCCGGCGGTAATCTGCGTCGGCCGCGCCGCGCTACTCCGTCAGGCACTGGACTGGCAATCGCTCGCCATGGGCCACCCTGCCCGCAATGCCGATCCCTTGGGTCTCGGCCGCCCGGCCGAAGACGGATGACGAACCGGGGCCTGATCCTCGCCGCGCCCTCCTCCGGAAGCGGCAAGACCACCGTGACGCTCGGACTGCTGCGTGCGCTCGCAAGACGCGGCGACACGGTGCGCGGCGCGAAATCCGGCCCCGACTACATCGACCCCCGCTTTCACGAAGCGGCCAGCGGCCAGCCCTCGCTGAACCTCGACGCCTGGGCCATGCCGAAGCACCAGATCCGCAGCTTGGCGACTGGCGAGGGCCTGCTCCTCGTCGAAGGCGCGATGGGCCTGTTCGACGGCGCGCCAGACGGTGACGGCGCCACGGCAGACCTTGCCCGTATCCTCGATCTTCCGGTCGTGCTGGTGGTGGACGCGGCCCGCATGTCGCAGTCCGTCGCCGCCGTCCTGCGCGGTTTTGCAACCCATGATCCCGAGGTGCGCGTGGTCGGCGTCATCCTCAACCGGGTCGGAAGCCCACGCCATGACGCCATGCTGCGCCGCGCCCTCGCCCCTCTCGGCCTGCCGGTGCTCGGCACGCTTTTCCGGGACACCGACCTGTCGCTGCCCGACCGCCATCTCGGGCTGCCGCAGGCGGGCGAGCACCCGGACCTATCCGCGTTTCTCGACCGCGCGGCGGATGCCGTGGCCGAAGCCATCGACCTCCACGCGCTCACCGCCCTTGCCCGCCCCGTCGCGACCGCGCCGGCACGCGCACCATGCCCCGCGCCCAAACGGATCGCCATCGCCCAAGATGCGGCCTTCAGCTTCATCTACCCGCACCAGGTTGCGGCATGGCGCGCAGCCGGGGCCGAGATCACGACCTTCTCGCCCCTCGCAAACGCCCCGGTCCCGGACGCCGATTTTGTCTATCTCCCCGGCGGCTACCCGGAACTCCACGCGGGCAGGCTGGCGCAGGCGTCCACTTTCTTGGAAAGCCTGCGAACAGCCGCCCGCGCCGCCGACATCTACGGCGAATGCGGCGGCTACATGGTTCTGGGCGAAACCCTCACCGATGCGGAGGGAACCGAACATGCCATGGCGGGTCTCCTCGGCCTCAAAACCTCGTTTGCGACCCGGAAACTGCACCTGGGCTACCGCAGGCTCACCAGCCATTGGAACACCCTGCCCGGCACCCACGCGGCGCATGAATTTCACTATGCCACGACCCTTGCCGCCGACGGCGCTCCGCTCTTCGACGCAAACGACGCGCTTGGAGATAGGCTCCCCCCGATGGGTCTGATCGAAGGCCGTGTCGCAGGGTCATTTGCACATCTGATCGCATGACCCCTTTTCTCGGACGATCCGAACATATAAGCGATCTTGCATGACTGACGCGACCTATACCGACGATAGCAAAGCCAAACGCAACGTGGTGATCCTCGTGCTCGCCCAGGCACTCCTTGGCGCGCAGATGCCGATGATCTTCACCATCGGCGGTCTTGCCGGNNCGATGCTTTCCGCCAACCCGATGAGCTGGATCATGCAGCGATTCGGTCGCCGCGTCGGGTTCTGGACCGGGACCGCCGGCGGCACCTTGGGTGCGAGCATCGCCGCCTTTGGCCTGTATCAGTCGAGCTTCACGCTCTTCATCATCGGCTCGGCGTTCACCGGTATGTATATGTCCGCGCAAGGGTTTTACCGCTTTGCCGCCGCCGATACCGCCTCGGATGACTTCCGCCCGAAAGCGATTTCCTACGTGCTCGCGGGTGGCCTGGTCTCGGCCATTCTCGGCCCGCAACTGGTCAAGGTGACCGCGGACGCGACCGTCGTGCCCTTCATGGGCGCCTATGTCGCGATCGTGGCAATCAACGTGGTCGGCTCGCTCCTCTTCCTCGCACTCGACATCCCGAAGCCCCCGGTTCCGCACGCGGACGATCCCAAGGGCCGCACCACGTGGCAGCTCTTGATGACGCCGACCATCATGGTCGCGATCATCGTCGCCATGGTCAGCTATTCGCTGATGAACCTCGTCATGACCTCGACCCCGCTCGCGGTCGTGGGCTGCGGGTTCGAGCAGAACACCGCCGCCGACGTGGTCTCGGCGCACGTCCTGGCCATGTTCATCCCGTCCTTCTTCACCGGGCACCTGATCGCCCGCTTCGGCACGCGCAAGATCATGGCCACGGGCCTCGTCATCCTCGCGGGCGCG